>NZ_DBHHEV010000004.1:12350-37683 GCF_057238965.1 Peptidiphaga sp. | reverse complement strand
TTTCAGGTCCTGTCTTTAGGGTCGGGCTTCAAAAAGGTCCTTTCCGAGGAGTTCTCGGGCTCCTCGCACGCTGACGGGACGGTGGCGCCGTCGAAGGAACGCCTTGCCGACGTCGACGACGACGGCGTATGGTTTCGCTCCCACCTCGACGGAAGTCGACACCGATTCACGCCCGAAGTCTCAATGCGCATCCAGCACGAGCTTGGGGCGGACGTGATCTTCGCCTTCGACGAGCTGACGACGCTGCTCAACTCCCGCGCCTACCAGGAGGAGGCCCTCGAACGCACGAGGCGATGGGCGCTGCGGTGTCTGGCGGCCCATCGCGCACTCACAGCCGAGCGCGAAGGCAAGCCATACCAGCAGCTCTTTGGGGTTGTCCAAGGCGCCCAGTACGAGGATCTGCGGCGAAAAGCCGCCCGCGACCTCGGCGCGATGGAAACGGACGGGCAGAGATTCGACGGCTTCGGCATCGGAGGGGCGCTGGAGAAGGAAAATCTGGGGACGATCGTCGGATGGGCCTCGCAGGAACTGCCCGAAGATCGGGCGCGCCACCTCCTCGGGATCTCCGAGCCGGACGATTTCTTCGCGGCGGTGGAGGCCGGGGCCGACACGTTCGACTGCGTCAACCCTTCCCGCGTCGCCCGCAACGCCGCGATCTACTCGCCCGACGGGAGGTTCAATCTCACGCGCGCCCAGTTCAGACGCGATTTCAACCCGCTCGTGCCCGGATGCGGCTGTTACACGTGCACGCACTACTCACGCGCCTACCTCCACCATCTGTACAAAGCCAAAGAGATGCTCTTTTCCACACTCGCGACGATCCACAACGAGCACTTCACCGTGCAGCTCGTCGACGGGATCCGCGCGGCGATCGAAGCGGGCGACTACGCGGACTTCAAAAAGGAGACCCTTGGCCGGTTCTACGCGGGGAAATGGGGGAGAAACACGGACTAGCGGGGACTAGCGGACTAGCGGACCGCGGAGCCATGCGCTCCGCTCAGAACTCGCGGGTTGAGGCCTCCTTGAGGGCGGCCATCTGGGCGTCGTCGGGAAAGCCGGCGACGTTCCAGCGCGGGGGCCACACGTTGTGCATGGGGGACAGTCCCTCGTGCCAGACGTCGCGGGCCACCTGGGTTCGGAGCCGTACGTGGTCGGAGGTCTCAGCGTCCCACGGATGGGGAGACCTCTGGCGCACGAAATCGATGTACTCGGCGTCGGGAACGGATCCGAAGCCGTCGAGGGACGTCCAACGCGTCGCGGAGGAGGTGAGAGCGCCGTCGCGAATCACCTCGAAGGGCGCCAGCCTTCCGAAATCGTTCGGCCACGTGCGCATCTCGCGTTCCTGCACGCTGTAGATCGCCGCCCGCGAGCGCGCGCGGATTTTGGAAAGGATGCGGGCGGCGGGATGGTCGTTCATCGGAATCCACTCGCTCCACCCGTCGCCGGTCACAACGTGAGGAAGGGGGTATATCGATTCCGCGTCGGCCGCGGCCCGCGAAAGATACTGGAACAGCGGGGCGAGATGCGGATCGTCGGCCATCACCACAAACGCCAGGTCGCGCGAGGCGGGAACGAACAAGGCGAGGCCGTCGTCGTGGACGGAACTGAGCGACTCGGCCACGGTGAGCGCCATTTCGACGTCCATGAACCATGAGCTTTGATAGCTGGGAGGGCCGGCGAACTCGAAAATCTGCGCTCCCGCGAGAGTCCCCGGCTGAACCTGCACGGAAGGCTGACCGTTGGTCAGGTCGGAGGTCCGCAGATGCATGAGCGCCTGCTGGAAGAAACCGACGATGTCGGTGGGAAGCCCCAGCCGTTCGGCGTCGGAGAAGTACATGGGCGTGATGAGGTCGCGGCCGTCGATCGCTATGCCTGCGCCCACGAAAGGCGTGAGGGGGACGTAGATCATCGAGTCGTCGCGCGCGTGGTCGTGGGAGGCGACGAAGTAGTCGGCGCTGCGCACGATCGGCATGATGTGGGCCAGCACAGACTCTCCGCTGCTTGCGTCCAACGGCTCGAGGCGTTCGGCTGCGACGGCGGAGGGCTCGTCCTCCGGCGGGGCCTCGTCGAACGACTCGGAGCCCGAAGACCGGTCGAAGGCCGCGTCGGCCTCGGGCTCGCCCGCATCGGACGCGTCGGATTCAAAGCGCGCAGACGCGGAGGGCCAAGATTCGGAGGGCCCGGATTCGGCGGGGGCGGACTCGGACGGGGCGGACTCGGCGCGGGCGACGCCGATGGAAATGAGGCGGTCGAGGAGCTTGCGGCGGACGGGTTCGGGCTTCGACTCGTCGATCATTTGGCCGGGGCGAAAGCGGAACGTGCGGCCGTCGGGCAGCAGAATGTCAAGCCATTCGCCGTCGACGTCGATGAGCGCGCCCGTCAAGTCGGGGTGCGCCGCCGCGACGTCGAATGCCCAGTCGATGAAACCCATGCGGTCATTCTCTCCCGAAATGGCGGCAAAAGCCCACCTGTTCGTTCCGCGCGATCGGGGGAAGAAGCCGGATCGAGCGAGGCGGAGGCCGGGACGAAGGTCGTGTTTCCTTGTGTTTAAGCCGAATCATTCCACTTTGAGCACGTTTTGGTGCGCAAGCGCGCGAAGCCTCACGTCGGCTGAATGCGCGTCCGCTGCGGTTGGCCGGCTGGCGGGGCGGCGCGGGCGACGAGACCGATGCCGGGCGACGAAGCGCGGAGCGAGAAGAGCTGGGCGACGAGGGCGGGCAGGCGCCTTCGGTTGGGGGCGGCGGCGTGATGCGATGCTCGATCGGGGCCGCGAGCGCTGCGCTCGCGAAAGCGGGGGAAGGCGTCTTGGAAGCTAGGGCAAAAGGCAATATATTTTGAACAGCGGGGTCCTTCGCGCTGTTCGAATAGTCGAAGAGGGCGGGGCGCCTCAGCCGTGCGCGGGTTCCTCCCACACGCCACCCGCGTGCGGAACATCCAATAGGAGGTAAAAGGATGTCTTTGCCGCGTTCGCGCGACCTGGCGCGCGACCTGACACGCGATGCCCCGAGGCCCCGCCGTCGCGGGCTTTCGAGGCGCACCCAGCGTCTGGTCTCAACCGGGGCGACTGCGGCGATCCTCCTCGCATACGGAGCGGCCATCGCCGCGTCCCAGGGCATCGACAGGGCCGAACTCTCTTTGAACGACGGCGGCGTGTGGGTCACGAACCAGAGTTCGCGCATGCTAGGCCATGTGAATTACCCCTCACAATCGATCGACGCCTCCGACAGGACGAAGACCGACAAATTCGACGTGCTCCAGGAAGAGGACACGGTTCTCTACCGCAACATGGAGGCCGGGACGCTTGCGGCGGTCGATCCGGCCAAGTCTCTCATCGGCACGGAGCAGCAACTCGGAACGGTCGACGGCGTCGGGCTGGGCGGCGGCACTGTCGGGCTCATCGACTCCAAGGCGGGAAAGGTCTGGACGACGGGCTTCAAGTCGCTTCCCAGCTTCTCGCCCGAGGCCGCGGAGCCGACGACCGAAGGCGTCGAGGACGGGACGATGGCCGTGGGCAAGGACGGGTCCGTCCACGTCGTCTCGGCCAAGGAGAAGGTTCTGCGCACGATGCAGGCCGAGGGCTCGGCTTTCACGCGGATCGAGCACAAGTTCCCGGATGAGCTCGCCTCGGTCAAGGGGCTCCAGATCAGCTCGGTCGGCGACAAACCCGTGGTGCTCGACCCCGATTCGGGCAAGCTTCTGCTTCCCGACGGCAAGCTCGTCTCGCTCGGCGACAGCAACGGCTTGCGCCTCCAAGAGCCCGGGCCGAAGTCCTCGGACGCGCTCGTGGCCTCATCGACGTCGCTGTACCGCGTCTCCCTCGAGGACGGCGCCGTCACGCAGAAAGCCGCCGACCCGGACAACCCGAACGCGCGGGGAAGCGCGGCCCCTCCGGTGCTCCACCAGGGGTGCGCCTACGCGGCGTGGGCCAACACCGGCCGTTTTGTGCGAGACTGCGACGGCAACGCCGACGACGTCTCGCGCCCAGCCGAGAAGCTCGAGGCGAGCAAGAGCGTGCGCTTCCGCACAAACAGGAAGATCATCGTCCTCAACGACGTGGCCAACGGCAACGTGTGGCTCCCCGACAAAGACATGGTTCTGGTCAACGACTGGAACAACATCAACCAAAGCGAAGACGTCGACGACGACAAGAAGGAAGACAGCTCCGACCTCAACACTCAGCAGCAAGACCCCAACAGGACGGACGAGAACCACCCGCCGAAGGCGGAGAACGACTCCTTCGGCGTCCGGCCCGGGCGTTCGACGACGCTGCCCGTGACCTTCAACGACAACGACGAGGACGGGGACATCCTGACGGTCAAAGCGCTCAGCCAGCCGTCCTTCGGCACGGTCCGGCCCGGGCGCAACGGTCAGGCTTTGCAGATCGACGTGCCCGAAGGGGCGACCGGATCGACGTCCTTCACGTATGAGGCCGACGACGGGCGCGGGGGCAAGGCGACCGCGACGGTGAACGTCTCCGTCCACCCGTTCAGCCAGAACGCCCCGCCCGTGCAAAGGATCAATACGAGCGCCAAGCTCTCCTCCGGCGGCACGACGACCCTCCAGGTGCTCGGGGATTGGATCGATCCCGACGGCGACCAGATCTACCTCAAGAGCGCCGCCGGAACGAAAGGGCTGAACGCCTCGTTCCGGGAGACCGGATCCGTCTCCATCTCCGACCTCGGCCAGGGCGCGGGCGTGCGCAACGTCAACCTCGTCGTCTCGGACGGACAGGCGGACACAAACGGCTCCGTCGTCGTCGAAGTGACCGACGGCGTCAATCAGCCTCCCAGGGCCAACGGCGACCTCGTGCGCGTCGTGGCCGGCGAATCGACCACGGTGGACCCGCTGGCCAACGACACGGACGCCAACGGCGACTCGCTCAAGCTCGTGAGCCTCGGCCCGAGCCCCCAGGGCCTGACCGCCAAGGCCTCCTCGGATCAGAGCACCGTGACGGTCTCGGCGTCCAAGCCGGGCACCTACTACCAGACGTACTTCGTCTCGGACGGGCCGACGTCGTCGATGGGGATCATCCGCGTCGAAGCGGTCGAGCGCGACGCCAACTCGACGCCGATCGCCGAGAACGACATTGCGATGCTGCCAGCCGGAGGCCAGAACCTCGTCGACGTGCTGACCAACGACTCTGACCCCGGCGGCGGCGTGCTCACGCTCCAGTCCGTCCAGACTGAGCCGGGTTCCAAGCTCGTCGTCTCTCCGTACAACCACGAACATGCGAGGGTCAGCGCGCCGGCCGGGCTGGACGCCCCCGAAACCTTCACCTACACCGTCTCCAACGGAAGCCAGACCGCGACCGGCCGGGTCAAGGTCATTCCCGTGCCCGCGGCGGACGCACAGGCCCCGCCCGTGCTCGCCGACGACCAGCTCGTCGTCCGGGCCGGAGACGTCGGGTCGGTGCGCGTGCTGGCGAACGACAGGTCCCCCGGCAACCTCAAGATGACCGTGCTGCCGAACCTGCAGTCGAACGCCCAGAAGGATCAGGGGGAGGTCTTCCTTTCCGACAACGTCGTTCGCTTCAGGGCGGGGAAGAAGCCCGGCTCTGTGAAGGTCGTGTACACGGTCCAAGACTCCCTTGGCCACACGGAGTCGGCCACCGTCAACATCACCGTCACGGCCGCCGACGCCGAGAAGGACAGTCCGCCCATACCGAAGAACATCACGGCCCGCGCCGTCGTCGGCGAGAAGCTGAATATAACGGTTCCGCTCGACGGGATCGACCCCGAGGGCGACTCGGTCGAGCTCGTCGGGCCGGGCGAATCGCCGAAGCTCGGCCTCGTGGAGGTCGGCGGCGACTCTCTGAAGTACACGGCCGGCAAGCCCGGAACCGACAGCTTCCAGTACATCGTGCGCGACACGTACGGGAAGACGGCGACGGCCAGAGTGCGCGTGGGCGTGGTTCCGGCGCCCAAGACCAACCAGCCGCCCAACGCGGTTTCCGACCAGGTTCGGGTGCGGCCCGGGACGAAGGTGTCGGTGCCCGTGACGCAGAACGACTCGGACCCCGACAGCGGCGACACGCCGAAGCTCGTGGCCGGTTCGGCCAAGAGCAAGGCCAAGGACCTCAAAGTCTCCGAGCGGCGCAACGAGGTCATCGTCAAAACGCCCAAAACGGCGGGTTCCTATCCCGTCTCCTACCGGATAACCGACGGCAGGGGCGGATTCGCGGAGGGCCTGCTGACGGTCAACGTCTCGCCCGACGCCCCCGCGCTGGCGCCCATCGCCCGCGACGATTCGGTGAGTCGGGACAAGGCCTTCGGCAAGGACAAGGTGAGGGTCGACGTGCTCGCCAACGACACCGACCCCGACGGCGACGTCTACGACGAGAAAGTCGAATCCGACGACGAGGGCGTGACCGTCAACTCCGACAAGTCCTTGACCATCAAGACCTCCGACAAGGCGCGGATCGTCCTCTACAAGGTGAAGGACTCGACGGGGATGGAATCGGCCGCCGTCGTGCGCGTGCCCCCGGCCAGGCAGACCGAGCCCGTCGTCGACACGTCGAAGACGATCGTCGCCGAGGCCGGGAAGCCGAAGAAGATCAAAATCAACGATTACATCCTCACGCGCTCGGGCAGGTCCGTCATCATGACCGACCCCAGCAAGGTCGCCGCGTCGGTCGGATGGAACGGCGACCCTCTCTACACGGACGAGCGGACGATCACCTTCACCTCGCAGTCGGACTTTTCCGGCCCGACGATGATCACCCTCGAGGTCACGGACGGAAAGGACCGCAACGACGGCAGCGGCCTGGTCAGGACCTTGCAGCTTCCGGTCGAGGTCAAGCCGTCCGGCAACCGTCCGCCGGAGTTCACGCCGACGCCCGTGCAGGTCGAGGCCGGATCGACGAAGCCCGTTTCGGCGAACCTGGCGGCGATGACGACCGACCAGGACCGGGGCGACGATCCGAAGGACTTCACGTACAAGGTGGTCAAGGCTCCGAAGGGGATCGACGCCAAGGTCTCCGGGTCCGTGCTCTCCGTCAAGGCCGACGCCGAGTCGCAGCCCGGCTCCGCGGGGGCCGTGGAAGTGTCGATCGACGACGGGCACAATTCGGTCAAGGGCCAGGTTCCCGTGACGATCGTCAAGACGGACAGACCGCTCATCCAGGTCGCCTCCTACGAGGAGACCGTGAAGGCGGGGAGCACGGCGAAGGTCGACGTGTCCAAGTTCGCCGTCAACCCCTTCCCGGACAAGCCCCTGTCGATAGCCGGCCAACCGACCGTTTCGAGCAAGGTCGGGGGAGTCAAGGCCTCCTCCTCGGGAACCGTCGTCTCCGTGTCGATTCCGCCCGACGTGACGGGGGACATTTACGTCTCCTATCAGCTTATGGACGCCACGGGGCTGGCCGAAAGGTCGGTGCGCGGCCAGTTCAAGCTCTCGGTCCTGGGCAAGCCGTCTCCGGTGCAGATCCTCGGCGCGCGGGTGACGAACAAGAACTCCGCGACGGTCATGTGGAAGGTCATCGATTTCAACGGCTCGCCCGTGACCGACGTCGTGGTCCGCGACGTGACGCAGGGCGACGAAAAGCACTGCGGCGCGGTCACCCAATGCCAGCTGGACGGGCGGACTCTCGGCATCGACCACGTATTCGAGGTCACGGCCTACAACGCGGTCGGCGCTTCGACGCCCACGCGGTCGGCGCCCGTGCTCATGGACATCGTGCCGAACCGGCCGGCGGGCCTGACGGCGACTCCCGGCGACGGCAGCGTGACCTTCTCGTGGAACCGCGTGTCTTCCGACGGCAGCCCGGTGACGGCGTTGACGCTCAACGTCACCCCGGGCCAGTCCGTCCAACTTGCCCCGGGCGCGACGTCGGCGACCGTCCGCGTCCCCAACGGGACTTCGGTTCAAGCGACCCTCGTGGCCACGAACAGGCAGGGGCAGTCCGAGCCGTCCGCGCCCTCGGCGCCCGTCACGCCCTTCGGCCGCCCAGGCGCCTTCTCTGCGAACGTCGAGAACACGTCGGTGAACAAGTCGGGCAGCGACGGCAAGGGCCAGGCGACCGTGCGCTGGACGAGCGCGCCGAGCAACGGCAGGACGATCGAGTCCTACACCGTGCAGGCCAGCACGGGCGAGAGCGTGACGGTCGCGGGCAACAAGAATTCCGTCGTCATGGACATCGCCTACTCGAGCCAGCCCGTGAGCTTCACCGTCACGGCCTACAACAGCAGGAATCCGAACTCGTCCACGGCCGCAAACGCCGGCTCCGTTCGGATCCTGGGGTCGCTCAGCGCCCCTGCGGGAGGCCGCATCGAGGCGACGGGAACCTCGGGCGAGGTGAGCATCACGAATGCGCCCCGCGGATCGGCGACCAACGGCTGGCGCGAATCCGAGCTCGTCTACGAGTATTCGACCAACGGCGGAGGCTCTTGGAACCGGATCGACGGCGGGGGCCAGATCGTTCGCGGCCTGCCCAACGGACAGAGCGTCAAGCTTCAGTTCCGGGCGCGCACCGTCTCGGAGAACCGCACGAGCCTCGTCTCCTCGTCCAACGCCGTCGTCCCCTACGGCAAGCCGACGCCGCCCGACACGTTCTCCTGCGGCTGGGAGGAGCCCGGAGACGACGACGTCATCTGCACGTGGAGCGGAGGCTCGCACAACGGGTCCTCCGGCGAATACACCATAACGGGAAGCGGCATCAAGAAGTCGAAGTCCGTCGATTTCTCGAAGAACTCGGTGAAGATCGACGACGTCGGACTGGGGCCGGTCAGGTACTGCATCAGGGTCAGGCAGACCTCCCCGCAAGAGATTGACAGCGACCAGCGCTGCAACGACCTCATGCCGGGCGAGCGCGTGGGCATGTACTCCGTTGCCTGGCGCTCCGATCCGGGAGGCGCGGTGGGCGGGCGCCTCCCCCAGGAGGTCCTCGCTCTGCCGCCCGAGGCCGCCGCGTTCCGCACGCCGCGGGCGTGAAAAAGCGCGAGAAAGATCGACAGGAAGAACATGACTCAACAACAAGAACAGGTGACCGAGCAGAACGCCGCGTGGTTCGCGGAGACGTTCGGGAGGATCGTCAGCAACGTCGGCCGCGCGCTTCTGGGCAAGGACGACGTCATTCGCCTCGCCCTCACAGCGATGTTCGCGGGGGGCCACCTGCTTCTCGAAGACGCCCCGGGAACCGGCAAAACGGCTCTCGCCAGGTCGATCGCGGCAACCGTGCAAGGCACGCATTCGCGCATCCAGTTCACCCCGGACCTTCTTCCGTCCGACATCACGGGCGTGACGATCTACGACCAGAAAACCGGCGAATGGAACTTCCACAAGGGGCCGATTTTCGCCTCGATCGTCCTCGCCGACGAGATCAACCGCGCCTCGCCCAAAACCCAGTCCGCGCTATTGGAGGTCATGGAGGAGTCCCGTGTGACGGTCGATGGCGTGGCCCACGAGACCGGGCGTCCCTTCATGGTGATTGCCACACAGAATCCCGTGGAGCAGGCCGGAACATACCCGTTGCCCGAGGCGCAGCTCGATCGCTTCCTCGTCAAGACCTCCGTGGGATACCCCCAGAACGCCGCGGGAGTGGAGATCCTCAAGGGCGCGGCCTCGCCGGACCGTTCGAAGGACCTTCCTCCGGTGATTTCAACCAGCGCGGTCGATGAGATGTCGCGCAGGGCGGCGAACAACTTCGCCAGCGAAGCGGTGCTCGGTTACGTCCAGAATCTCGTCGAGGCGACCCGCGCGTCGAAGGACGTGCGGGTCGGAGTCTCCACGCGCGGCGCGATCTCGATGGTTCGCGCCGTCCGCGTGTGGGCCCTCTCGCAGGGCCGCAACTACGTCCTCCCCGACGACGTCAAGGCCCTGGCCCACGTCGTGTGGGACCACAGGCTCGTTCTCGATCCGGACGCCGAGTTCGCGGGAGCGACCAGAGAGGCGGTCGTCGAGCGCGCCCTGGAAGAGGTGCCGGCGCCGACGCTGCGCAAATAGAATGGCCTTTCTGCACGTGAAGGAATCGGGGGCCCGCCGTCCCCTCAGGGCGGGCCCTTCCCGTCTGCGGCGCGCCGCCGCTTCCGCCGCGGACGCCGCGCGCCGGCTGGGCGAGCGGGCGTCCGCGCTGCCCGGAGTCCGCCGCGCGATCCCCGTGCTCAGGGTCGTCACCGGTTTCGGCTGGGCCGTGCTCGTCTTGGCGATCCTCGCCTGGCACTACGGCCGCCAGCGTCACTGGATGGAGCTCGTCTGCCTGGCCGTGCTCTTGGGCGTCGCGTGGATGGTCGCCGTGGCGTGGACCATAGGAAAGGTCTCCTACAAGGGCGAGCTGACGCTCGCCTCCAGCCGCGTCGTCTCGGGCGAAACCGCCGTCGGAGAGTTGACGGTCGCCAACACGGCGGCCAGGCCCTGTCCGTCGTCGGTCGTCGAGGTCCCCGTGGGCGCCACGGTCGCGCAATTCGGGGTTCCGATCCTCTCGGGAGACCGCGCGTTCAACGAAATCTTCACGATTCCGACGCATCGGCGGGGGGTGATCCCGGTCGGGCCGGTCAGATCCGTGCGCGGCGACGGGCTCGGCCTGCTGCGCCGCGAGCAGGTGTGGGTGGAACGCCAAGACCTCTACGTCCACCCCAAAACCGTCAACGTGGGCTCGTCTTCCATAGGGTTCATCCGCGACATCGAGGGCGCCGCGACCCACGACCTTTCCTCCAACGACGTCGCCTTCCACGCCCTGCGCGACTACATCCCGGGCGACGATCGGCGCAACGTCCACTGGAAGACGACTGCGCGCACGGGCAGGCTCATGGTCCGCCAATTCGAGGAGACCCGGAGGGCCCACCTGCTCATCGTCTTCGACGACGACGCCCACTCCTGGGCCTCGGAAAGCGAGTACGAGCTCGGCGTCAGCGTGGCCGCCTCGATCGGGGCGGCGGTCCTGCGCGAGCGCAGGGAGCTGAGCTTCGTCAGCCAGCTCGGCCCGCTTCCGACCAGTTCGCCCAGGCCCTTCCTCGACGGCCTGACCCTTCTGGACGCCCGCCCCGGCGTCGCCCGCCTGCGCGAGCTCGCCCGAGCCGCGACGGACAAGACCCCCAACGCCAGCGTCATCGCACTGGTCACGGGGTCCCTCGTCGACGTCGCCGAAATCCACAGCGGCTATGCGATCCTCCCCGTCAACGCCCGCACATTCGCGCTCCGGGCGGACGAGCAGGGCAAAACGGCGCGCTCGCTCATCGCGGGCCTGCCGCTGGTGACCGTCCCCAGGCTGGACGACCTGCCCCTGGCGCTGCGCAAGGCGGTGACCTGATGCCCGCAAGCCGTCTGCGCTACATGGACCTCGGCGTCCTCGTCGTCATGCTCGTCACCGCGAGCATGACGTGGGGGCCGGTTTTCGGCGACCTCAGCGGATACGTCGCCGCCGTCGGCGGCATCGCCGTGGGCGTGGCCGTCGCCTGGGCCGGCTACGCGGCCCGGCTCACGCCGTGGCTCACGGCCGTTTTCGGCGTCGCGTGCTACCTGCTGTTCGGCGGGGCGATCGCTTTGCGGCCCGTGGCCGCCGCGGGCTGGCTGCCGAACTCCGAGGTTCTGCAGATGCTCATGGTGCAGACCATCAAGGGGTGGAAGGACCTCCTCACGCTCACCCCGCCCGCGGCGGCCTTCGTGGGGCCGACCGTCCTGCCCTACTTCGCGTGCCTTGTTGCGGCGCTCATATGCGGCTCGCTGGCGCTGCGCGCCTCGCGCCCAGAGTGGGGCGTCATTCCCGTCGGGCTGGTCGTGATCCTGGGAATCCTCTTCGGCTCGAGGCAGGCGCCTCTGGCCCGGTGGATCGGAGTGACCGTAGGCCTGATCGGCCTCGTCTGGTGTTCGCGCGTCATCGAAAGGCGCAGAGTTGTGGCGGTCTCCGCCGCGGAGGCGGGGGAGAAGGCGAGCCGACGCCGCCGGAACGGGGCCTTTGCGCTCGCGGGGGCGGGCGCTGTGGCGGCGCTTGTGCTCGCCCCCGCGCTCACGGACTCGCAGGCGCGGTACGCCGTGCGCGACCACGTCGTCCCGCCGCTCAATGTGCGCGAGTATCCGTCGCCTCTGTCTGATTTCCGCTCGTACAACGACCAGCATGCGAGCGAGACCCTTTTCTCCGTCGGCGGGCTGAAGAAGGACGAGCGAGTGCGCCTGGCCACACTCGACGTCTACGACGGGATCGTCTACAACGTCTCGACGGACCCGAAGAAGGGCTTCCGGCGGATCGGCCCGGAGGTCTCCCTCGAGAACCCGCCCGCCAAGTCCCGTCCCAGCAGGCTTTCGATTTCGGTGGGCAAGTACTCGGGCGTATGGGTTCCGGGGGGAGGCCTTCTGACCCACCTGAAGTTTGCGGGCGATCGGGCGAAGAAGCTCCAAGACGACCTCTACTACTCTCCCTCCGAGCAGACGGCGCTGACCGTCACTCCCCTGAGAGAGGGGGACTCGTACAGGATCGTAGACCTCGTCCGGCCCGCCCCGTCGGACAGGCAGCTCGAAGGCCACGCTTTCGGGGCGGTGCCGATGGAGGAGAATGCGAATGTGCCCAACGCCGTCGCCGCGAAGACCCAGAAGATCCTCAAGGGGACGATGAGCCCGATTCAGCAGGCCCGCGCAATCGAGCAGCACCTGAAGAACAACGGGTTCTACGCGGGCGGCGAGCAGTCTCCCTCGCGCCCGGGGCACAGGAATCAGAGGATCCAGGCTTTCTTGGAGGCCGAGTACATGCAAGGCGACGACGAGCAGTACGCCGTCGCCATGGCTCTCATGGCGAGGTCGGCGGGAATGCCCGCCCGCGTCGTCATGGGCTTCTATCCCGACTCTCACAAGGACGGAACGATCAACATCAAGGGCCGCGACGCCCACGTGTGGGTCGAGATCAACTTCGACGGGTACGGGTGGGTGATGTTCGACCCGACCCCGCCGCGAGACAAGAAGCTGCAGACTCAAGAGCCCAAACCGAAGCCGAACCCCCGGCCCATCGTGATCCAGCCGCCCGACCCGCTCGATCAGCCGGTCGAGCTGACCCCCACCAACCAAAACGACGACGACCGCAAGAAGGACGAGGACGCAGGGGCCTCCCGCTGGCTCGTCTACATCGCGGCGGGACTGGGCGTCACGCTGCTCGTCGTCGGCCCCTTCGTCGCGGTTTTGGCCGCGAAGGCGCTGCGGACTCGCAGGAGGCGGACGAAGGGCCGTCCCGACGAGAGGGCCGCCGGAGCATGGGAGGACGTGCTCGACGTCGCCCGCGACGGGCGGATGACGGTCGACGCCCGGATGACCCGCAGCGAGCAGGCGTCCGCCGTGACGGACGGGGTCGCAAAGGCCCTTTCCGGGAAGAAGGCGCCCGCAGGGAAAAAGGCGCCCGCAGAGAAAACGGAGGCCGATTCGGCGCCCATCGTAGAAACGGCCCGCCGGGCCGACGCCTCGGTTTTCGGAAGCGGTGATATTGGCGATACTTCTTTGACTGCGATGTGGCGAAGCGCGGAGGAGGCGAAGTCTGTCATCCGTCGAGCCTCGGCCAGAAGGTCGCGTTTTTCGTTGAAATCCTTTGGAGCGCGCCGCAAGTCGAAGCCTCCGCGGGCGGGCGGGGGCCGTCGCTGGAAGCGAGCGAAATCGTTCAAGGCGAGCGGTCCCCATGAACAGGGTGAGCGCGGATCCGCCGGGTCGGTATATCCTCCCAAGAGACCTAATGAAAAAAGAGGGAACTCATGAGTAATGAGAGGGTGTTCTATCAGCCAGCGGGCAAGCGGCGTCGCACCACGTCGCGGATCCTCAGCCTTCTCATCGTTGTGGCCGAGCTAGGAGCCTCGGCTCTACCGATAGTGGACGCGGATTTCCCGCCGCCTGGCGAAAAGCCGATGCCCTACGTCGCGTGCGTGGGGCTGATCGTCGTTTTCATCGCGGGCAACTGTTACTACGTCGCCAAAAAGGGGACTCTTCCGGGATTGACGTCTCTCGGCGTGGTGGCCGTCCGAATGAGGGACGGCGGCAATGCCGGAGTGTTTGCAGTGCAGAAGTACGCCGTCGAGGCCGCCGTGACTTTGGCGACCCTCGTCGTCGGCCTCCCGTTCATCCTTCATTTCACGAGCGACCGCTTCGGGCGCACGTGGTTCGACAGGATCGGAGGCATCATCTACGTCGACACGCGGCGCCCTATCGAGGACGACGACGAATTCGGCGTCCCCTCGGCCGCGAGCGCCCAGCTGGCGCAGTCGGCCGGATCGCCGATGGCCGCCCCTTTGCAGGGGTCTCCGTCGGGAATGTCGGCTGCCGAGCCGCCGGCCGATCCCTACGCGCAGGCGCCGGGGCTGGTCGGCCCGGGCTTCTCCAGGGTCGTCGACCAGCGGCAGGCTCCGCCGGCGGCGTACGGGCAATCCGCTTACAGCGCGCCGGAAGCGGCATATGGGCAGTCGGCCTACAGCGCGCCGGAAGCGGCGTACGGGCAGTCGGCCTACAGCGCGCCGGAAGCGGCGTACGGGCAATCGGCCTACAGCGCGCCGGAAGCGGCGTACGATCCGCGGTACGGGGCGCCCGCTGAGAGTGCTCCTTCGGTAGCCGGCGCCGACTACTCGGCGCCCGGCTATCCGGAGCCCAGCTATCCTGCCCCCGGCCATCCGGCGCCGGAGACGTCCCAATTTGCGCCTCAGAACCAGCCGCCGGATCCTGAGGAGGGCCGGGCGTCCAGGCGCGCCCGCAGCAACCGGGCGCAAGCTCAGGCTCGTATCGCCGAGCAGCTCGACGAGTACGGAATCTCTCCTGCCGCTGAGGCTTCTCCGCCCGCCTTGGACTCCTCTTCGCGCCAGTCGCGTTCGGCGCGCTCGCCCCGCCACGCGGTCTCTCCGCCCGTCGTTGGCAGCGCCGCCGAGGCTCCGGGGCCTGCCGGGCAGGGAGGCCGCGACGAAACCCGAATCATAGAGAGGGTTACGGGCAGCCGAGAGCCCGCCACCGTGCGTCTGATGTTCGACGACGGCGTGACCCACGTCCTCAGGGGAACCGTGGTGCTCGGAAGGAACCCCGTCGTCGACCCGTCGTGGCCCTCGGCCGTGCCGATGCCCGTGGCCGACCTGCAGAAATCGGTCTCCAAGACCCACGTCGCGCTCACCCTCATGCCGGGGGGCGTCAGGGTCGACGATCTCAGATCGACCAACGGGACCATCGTCGTCTCGCCGGACGGCCAGCCGGTCCCCGTGCAGCCGAACCACCCGGTGCTCGCCACCGACGGCGCGAGCGTCGTCTTCGGCGGGCGCCGCGTGAGGGTGACGTTCCAGTGAGCCCTTACGCGTATGCCCGCTGCGGATTCGCCACGGACATAGGGATGCGGGAGCTGAACGAGGACTCCCTCTTCGCCTCCTCCCCTGTGTTCGTGGTGGCCGACGGAATGGGCGGGCACAGCGCGGGGGAGGTCGCCTCCCGCACGGCGGTGGACGCGTTCGCCTCGCTCGACGGCAGGGACTTTGTAAGCGCCGGCGAGCTCGAGGAGCGAATCGCCCTGGCGGCGAGGGCGGTGCGCGGCCTCGCCAGCGAGTCGGGGATCCCCGGAACCACCCTGACGGGCCTCGTCCTCGGCATTGAAGGAGGATTCCCTTACGCCCGCGTCTTCAACATCGGAGACTCCCGCACCTATCACCTGTCGGGAATGGCGTTCATCCAGGTGACGAAAGACCATTCGGAGGTTCAAGAGCTCATTGACGCCGGAGTGGCCGAGGGGAACAACTGGGGCCGCAGGAACGTCATCACGCGCGCCCTCGGCGGACATTCGGGAAGCGACGTGGGCGCCGACGTCTTCCTTGTGCCCCTTTCGATGGGAGACCGTTTCGTCCTGTGCTCGGACGGCCTGAGCTCCGTCGTGTCGAACGAGAGGATCAGCGAGGTGGCGCGATACATGGAAGATCCGCAGGAGACCGCGCAAACGCTGGTCCAGAAGGCCTTGGGCGCCGGCGGCTCGGACAACGTCACGGTGGTCGTCGTCGACATCGTGGATTGTGGTCCGCAGTTGCCAAGCGGCAATATTGAGGAAGAGACCGTTACTGCCGCTCGCCGCATTGTCGGCGACGACACCGTTCCCCGGAGGGGTTAGGAATGTACATCACACGTGCGCAGGCAAAATCCGGCGACGTTCTGGCCGTCGTCGCGCCTCACGGAGCCATGATGGTTCAGGGCGCCACCCCAAGCCAGGCAGAGTGGCTGTGGGAGGCCATTCGTTCAGGATCGAGCTTCCAGCAGCTCGTGGAGGCCCTCGGTTTCGGCGTGCGCCCGTCGCGCCAGATCCCGGCCTTCGCCATCGCGGTGTCCGAAGGCGAGCACCTTCGAGTCGCACTTCGCGGGGCCTTCCGCGCCTGCGACAGGGACGGAAACGTCCTGGGCACCGGAATGGAGACGCCGACCTGGAACGAGGCCTTCATCGACCGAATGGCCGACCTCGTTCTCGACGCCGGGCCCGGCGCCGGCGTCGGCCGAGCGGAGGGGCTGCCCTTCGCCGACGGCATCGCGGCGACCTCCGCCCTTCTTCTCGCATTCGTGCCCGGTCACCCGGAAATTCGCGGGGCCGCCGCGGATTCCCGTGCCAGGGAGGCGGCCGCATACGGCGCCGCGGGCTCTTCGCCGGCCCCCGGCGGCTACGGGGCCGCCGATCAGGGTGCCGAGGCCGTTGCGGCGCCGCAAGCCGTGCAAGAAGCCGTCGGCGCCTCGGAGGAGCCCGTCGAGGCCGACGGCGCGGCCAAGGAGGAGAGCCCCCTTCCCGTCAACCCGATCGACGCCCTCGAAAAGACGCGCATGCCGCTCGACGAGCCCACGCTCGACGCCGTCAGCGGAGCCGACGACGTCGCCTCGGCCGAATCTGCGGAAGAGGCGGACGAGCCGTCCGCGGAGGCCCCGTTCTTCATCGACTCGGTTCCGGGGGACTTCCACACACCTCAGGCCGAGGAAGAGAAAGCCGAGCGGCAGAACGCCGGCCCGGTCGAGGCCGAAGCCTCCGCCCCCGCAGAGGCGGAGGCCCCGGCGGCTCAAACTCCGGCCGCTGAAGACGGCGCCCCCGAAGAAGAGGACGCGATCCCCGCCGAAGAGCTCGAAGAGATCGCCGCGAACCTCTCGTCGGCGGGCGAGGTCGGCGATCTGGCGCCCGAGGAGGACGTCCCGGAGGAGCAGCCGCGGTTCCCGATCGAAAGCCGCTTCCCCATGGCCGACCAATTGGACGAGTCCGAAGACGCGGCCCAGGCCGCGTTCTCTCCCGTCGAGGCGGCCGAAGGCCTCGAGCAGGGGCCGACGGATGCGGCGGAAGAATCCGCCGAGCCTGCTGAGGAGCCCGTTCGCCGCAGCCCCCGGCCCTGGGAGGTCGCCGACGAGGCCCCCTCGTCCGAGGAGCCGGCCGCGTCTGAGCCCGCGGACGACGTCGCCGAAGCCGCCGAGGAATCGGAGGCGCCCGTCGAGGGGCAGGCAGGCTGGGACGGCCCGCCGCAGGAAGAGGCCTTCCGAGACGACGAGCAGGCGCAGGAGTCTCGGCCGTTCGAGCCTTCCTTCCCCCGCGTCGCCGCCGAGGCGGGGGAGGCTGGGGCTTCCGCCGAGGATTACGACGCGGAGACGGTCGTCGGCGAGCAGAGCCCGCAGGAGCAGGAGCGGGTTCAGGCGGAGTCGCCTCAGGCGATGGTCTTGGCCGTGCTGTGCCAAAACGGCCACCTCAACCCGCCCCACGGGAAGGTGTGCAGGATATGCAGCGGGCCGCTTGGAGGCGAGCCGAATTGGTACCCCCGCCCGTCCCTCGGGGAGATCTGGGTGTCCACGGGGCTGAACGTGCCCTTAGACGCCGACATCATCATCGGCCGCAAGCCGGCGTCCGCCCCCGAGCCCGGGCGTCCGCGCGCCCACCTCGTCCCCGTCCCCAGCCCCGATCAGCAGATCTCGCGGACCCACTGCGAGATTCGCGTCGACAACTGGGACGTTCGGCTCGTCGATAGGAACTCGAACAACGGGACGTACGTCCTACGTCCGAATGAGCGGCCGATTCGCATCAGCCCGACCGAGCCGTTCTTCCTCAGGGTCAGCGACGTCATCGACATCGGCGAGGGCGTGACCATCCAGATGCTCGGTCCGAGGTCGGGAGCCTGATGTCGGCCGGCCGACGCCCCGCCACACCGCCGAAGATTCCCAATGCCAGGTACCTGTCCTATCTGGGGTCCGGCGGCTTCGCCGACGTGTACCTGTACGATCAGCAGGTTCCGCACCGTGAGGTTGCCATCAAGGTGCTTCGGCGGGGCGTGACCGAGCAGCAGAAGCTGGCTTTCCGCGCGGAGGCCAACCTCATGGCGCGCATGAGTTCGCATCCCTCGGTCGTCTCCGTGCACGGCGCCGGTGAGACCGAGGACGGCCGCATGTACCTCATCATGGAGTACTGCCCGCCGCCGCATCTGGGCAAGCTTTTGCGCATGCGCCCGCTGCCGGTGACCTTCGCCCTCGAAGTGGGCATACAGATCGCCGGCGCGGTCGAGACTCTGCACAGGGCGGGAATCGTCCATCGCGACATCAAGCCGTCGAACATCCTCATGACTCCGTATCAGCATCCGGTGCTCACGGACTTCGGCATCGCAACCCGGATGGGCGACACGACTCAGGCCGAGGGCTTCTCCGTTCCCTGGGCCCCGCCGGAGCAGGCGACGGGCGAGGGCGAGGCCGCGCCCGCCGTCGACGTCTACTCTTTGGCGGCGACGATCTACACCCTCGTCGCCGGGCGCGCGCCCTTCGAAATCGTCGACGGCGACAATTCGGAGATCGCCGTCATCAATCGAGTTCTGCGCTCCCCGCTGCCGAAGACCGGGCGCACCGACGCCCCCGACGAGCTCGAAAGGGTCCTGGCCACGGCGATGGCGAAGGACCCCAAACAGCGCTACCAGTCGGTGCGGGAGTTTGCGACAGCCCTTCAGTTCATCCAGGCCGAGCAGCTCCATCAGCGCCCGACCGACATGAACGTCCAAGGCGAGGGGGAGGAATGGCAGGAGTCCTCGGCGATAGACGAGGACGCCACGCGCCAGGCGGTGCGGACCATCTCCCCGATCGACGACGAGAACACGCGCGATGTGCCTCGACGGGTCGGTCGGCATTCGATCGAGGTCGATCGCGGAGCGGGAGTCGTTTTCGCCGTCGACAGCGCCGACGTCGCCTCTGCGGGCCGCCGCCACTCGTACTACGGGGCGCCCGCCGGAGACGACGAGCCCGAGGCGGCCCCGCCGCCAGAGGCCTTCGGAGCCAAGCGAAAGTTCGCTGCCTTTCTTCGCAAGCCGGTCGCGCGATTCTCGATCGCGGCCGTCGTCGTCCTCATCGTGGCGCTGAGCGTGGTCTATTTCATGAACCGCGGCAAGGGTGAAACCATCAAGCCTTCCCCCTCCGCCTCGGAAACCACAAAGATGGATCCGGGGGCGGAGCAGCCTCAGGGCGTGACAAAGCTCAAAGGGACGGTGAAAAACGGGCGCGTGACGTTCACGTGGGAGAATCCCGACCCGCACGACGGCGACATGTACCTCTACAAGGCCCCGTTCGCCGCGGGGGAGGGGAAAGTCGAAGCCACGGAGAAGACGAGCGTGACCGTGGCGGCCAGGCCCGTCGAGACCTGCATCACGGTTCAAGTCAGGCGGGTGGGCGTCTCGAACGAATCAAAGGCGGTCAGCGCGTGCGTTGTGACATCGGGACAGTAACCTATCTCTCACCGTAGCCGACCTCTCATTGACGGCGCTGTTCCCGTTTAACAGCAATACCTGACACAATGGTCCATATTGGGGTCATGCCGGAGACGGAGGAGGATCGATGGCTCAACATGTTAAAGGCGAGGCGGTCTCGGTTGCGGTCGCCCAACCCGCACAGAAGGCGCGCATGGCGCTCGAGATTGAGTTCTGCGGCGAGGTCTACAAGATCGATCCGGGAGACACGTTCACGATCGGCCGCGTCGGCACCCTGGCCATTGAGGACAACCCGTTTCTCCACCGAAACTTCCTCGTGATCGAGTCGCACAACGGCCTGTGGTGGGTCAGCAACGTCGGCTCGCGCATCGCCGTGACGGTCGCCGAGACCACGGGGATGCTTCAATCCTGGATAGGCCCGGGAAGCCAGATTCCGCTCGTCGTGCACAACATGAGCCTCGTCTTCACCGCTGGCCCCACCACGTATGAGATTGACATGACGGTTCCCGACACGATGTACGAGGTTTCGTCCACCGGGCGCGAGGACGTCGGCGAGACGACCATGGGCCAGGTGACGCTCACACCCAGCCAGCGCCTTCTCATCCTCGCCCTGGCCGAAAACTGGCTGCGGCGGGTGGGGACCGGCCCTTCGGACATTCCCCGTTCGGAGGAGGCCGCCCAGCGGCTCGGGTGGACGCAGACCCGGTTCAACCGAAAGCTCGACAATGTCTGCGAGAAGCTGGACAGGCTCGGCGTGCGCGGACTGCGCGGGGGGAAGGGCGTCCACGCGACCTACCGCCGTGCGAGGCTCGTGGAGTACGCCGTGGCGAGCCAGCTCGTCACCGCCGACGACCTCACGCTTCTCGACGAAGAGTTTCAGACGAATCAGCGGCAAAAGGCCGCCGAAGGCTCCCGCAGGTCCCGCAGGCGGGGATAAAGCAAAAGAAAGTGAGGCCCACCGCCATGGTGGGCCTCACTTCATCTCCGGGTCCATTGGAGGCGCAGACCCAAGAGGCAGAGGTCCCGGCTGGGCGACCGGCGACCTCGTCGCCCACGTCGTAATTGGAGGCTGACGTGGGCTTATCACACACGCGCAATCAACCGTGGCTGACTACGTCATCTATAGTACCGCGTCGTACGACCACAGTTGCATGGGCAATGATACCCATGGGGGGAGTCGGGGCGAGACGCCTCATTCTTTGATAAAATTCGGCGGTCAAAAGGTCGGCTCCTCGGCGGGGGAATCGGACCTTCCCTTGCCTGACGGCTGGGAAAGTCGCCGTCGGCGCAGATTTCCGGCGCTTTTGGTAACGGATTCTTCAAATCGCGTAATGTTCTAGTAATATCTCTTGAGTTTTCAAATCGCGCGAGCCGACCGTTCCTCGTCGCAGGCGGTCTTTAGGAGGGCGGCATGGACAAACTGACCGAGCTCATATCCACGACGAATAACTGGATCACAACCCACATCCTCATCGTCATGCTCATCGGAGCGGGAATCTACTTCACGATTCGCACTGGCTTCGTGCAGATTCGCCTGTTCGGCCAGATGGTCAAGCAGGTCTTCGACTCCCGCGACGTCGACGGCGACGGCATCTCCTCTTTCCAGGCCTTTGCGATCGGCATCGCCTCGCGGGTCGGGACGGGCAACATCGCCGGCGTCGCGATCGCCGTCACCCTGGGCGGGCCCGGCGCGGTCTTCTGGATGTGGCTCGTCGCCTTCTTGGGGATGGCCACCGCCTTCATCGAGGCCACGCTCGCCCAGCTGTTCAAGATCAGATGGCACGACGGCACCTTCCGCGGCGGCCCGGCTTTCTACATCCAAAGGGGGCTCGGCTCGCGCACGTGGGGAGTCGTCTTCGCGCTGTTCCTCATCTGCTCATTCGGAATCTCCTTCGAGATGGTTCAGGCGAACACGATCGCCGCGACGCTCGAGACTCAGTTCAAGATGAGCCCCTGGGCCACGGCCGCAATCCTTCTGGTCCTGTGCGGGCCGATCGTCTACGGCGGCCTCAAGACCGTGGCAAAGGCCTCGGAGATCGTCGCCCCGCTCATGGCGATCGTCTACATCGGCCTCGCCGTCGCCGTCGTGCTCATGAACCTGGACAAGGTCGGCCCGACCTTCAGCCTAATCGTCGAAAACGCCTTCGGACTGCGGGAAACGCTCGGGGGCTTGGCTGGATCGATGAGCGCGGCGATGATGAACGGCGTCAGGCGCGGCCTGTTTTCGAACGAGGCGGGCGAGGGCTCGGCGCCGAATGCGGCGTCGACCGCACACGTCACCCACCCGGCCAAGCAGGGCCTCATCCAGTCGGCGGGCGTCTTCGTCGACACCATCCTTGTGTGTTCGGCGACCGCGTTCATCCTCTTCAACGCCGACCCCGAGGCGCTCAAGCCCTACTGGGCCTCTTCCGACCCCGCAGGCGCGGACATGACGATCACTGCGCTTGAGTCCACGCTGGGGTCGTGGGCGGGCCCGGTCATGGTCGTTCTCATCTGCGTCTTCGCCGGTTCCTCCGTCATCGGCAACTTTGCCTACGCCGAGGTCAATATGGACTTTCTCACGAAGGGCAAAGCGTGGGGCGACAAGCTTCTCAAGGCGATCGTCATCGTTTCGATCGTTCTTGGGTCCGTCGCCGAGCTCAAGCTCGTTTGGAACTTCGCCGATCTGACGATGACGGGAATGGCGCTCATCAACATTGTGTCCATCGTCATGCTCGGCAAATGGGCCTTCGGGGCGCTCCAAGACTATCTGCGAAACCGCGAAAGGCCCTTCGTCGCCACGGGGAACCCGTCGATGCCCGGTGAGCTTCCGACCGACATCTGGGTCCACGGGGGCACGGATTTGCCGAGCGGATCGAACGCGGCGGTCTCCTGACGGCTTCTTCAGGCCGGCTCGCTTTGCGGTTTCGTCGCCGTTGGAGAGAAGCACTTGGAGCGTGGAATGTCAATGGATGAACGCCCCTGAAATAACCGCGAGCACGGGGTAATGTGTATTCTGTCCGATCGGCGAGAGGCCTTCCCTCTGGAAGCCGTGGCATTCCAGGCGCTTGGCCCCTTGCCGCCGCCGATCGCGTCGTCGTCGGAGCCGTACGCCCAGCTCTGAGGAGCGGGGCGATGGGCAGGGTTACCCCTTGCCGAGGGCCGATTTTCGGCGCGGGGTCGCCTATTATCGTGCCGTAAAGTTGAATGTCTCCAGGAGGGCATATGAGAGGACTGCGAATCTTCTTCGCCGTTGTTGTGCTTGTCGCCCTTCCAGCCTGTTCACTTTCAACTTCCGCGGGCCCAGCCCCCTCTTCCACTTCGCCGCCCTCGACCAAAGGCAGCGGCCCGACGATCGGAACGGACCCCAAGGCGACTTTGGGGGAAGCGGAAATCCAAGGTTCTGAATTCCGTCTGTTCACGGGCAAAGTCTGGGTCGGCTTCACGGCTCCAAACGGCTATGCGGTGAGCAGGGCCAAACAGGAAGACGTCAAGCTCGTCGGGTTGACGTCTTCCTCCGATTCCAAGACGAATCTCATGTTTTCCCATTTGTCCTCCGCGACGACGCTGCCTTCGGCCGACAGCGTCGCCGCAACGCTCAGGACGAAGCAGTTCACAAACATCGAGGCCCGCCACGACATCCAGAACCTGGGGGACTTCAAGGCCGTCGCCGCGCAGGCGACCATCCAAACCGGGTATGTGGCGATCGTCGTCATCGCGGATTTTGAAGGTTACCTATGGTCGGCCACGATCAACGCCCCAGACGCCGCGACCGCCGACGAACTCCTCAAAACCGTCCGCGCGCTCAAGCCCGTCAATGCGGGGTCGAGAACTTCGCCCAGCACGGCCGCCTCGCGCCACGTCGGCCCTCTGAAGGCCACAGTGTCCGGGCAGACGTACACGGTGGACGTCAACGGGGCGAAGATCGTCATGCGGATGCCCGACGGGTTCGTCCCCTCCAAACCCAGCGCCGAAGGCCTGCTCGGCTTCGAGGACCAGCAAAATTCAGGGCGCAACGTCTCCTTCTACATCGACAGGAAGGGGTTCACGACCGATCCCACGCAGATACTGGCGAAGATGCGCGAGGACGGCGGGATGAAGGACATCGAGCATATGAAGACGGTGCCCGAGGTCCAGAAGGTGGCTGGGTATCCCGCCGGCGCCATCCTGGTCAAATCCACCAACGGCACGATTTCGCGCATATACATCGTCAATGTCGATGGGGTGATGATCCAGCTGGTCGTCAACTCAGGCAAGGCGGAGACCGAGATTCCGGCTCTTCTCCAGGTGGTCGAGGATGCGACTTCCTAGGCTCGCGGTTGTTGTGTTCGCGACGGCGATGTGCCTGACCGCGTGCGCTTCCGAGCCCGAAAAGACGGTGTCCTTCGGGGTGAGCGCCGCGCCGACGCGGACGGCGTCGCCCACGCCCTCTCCGACGCCCGTTTCCACCGCGACCGCGACAAAAGGGGCCCAGCCCCAAGGGCAGGGCCTTCCCCTCGGTTCGGCCAGCGTCACGAACGGGGTGCTCACGGTCGGCACCGGATCGGGAAGGGTGACGATGAATGTGGGCCCGTCGATGCGCGTCTTTGAACGCACGTACGCGGAGACGGGGGTGGCCGGCGTGGAGAGCTCGTCGAATCCGAACGTCAAACTCTCGCTTTTTCCGACGGAGACGGCGGTTTCCAACACGACCGCCGAGCAGCTGACCAAGATCGTCCAGTCGCGGGGTTCGACGTCGGTCAGACCGGTCCAGACGGCTTCCCTCGGCAACGTCAAAGCGGTGGCCGTCGACGCGAAGACGAGGGTCGGCCATCTCAGCAGGGTGTATCTGCTTCGGATCGAAGACGGGGTATGGAATCTCACGGTGGCGGCGCCCTCCCAAAAGGAGCTCGACGCGCTGCTCAAGGCGGCGCAGACGTTCAACTTCGCGGGGCCTCAAGGCTCAGGCGGCTCGGACATGGTCGCAGGCGTGGGGGGCGACGGGCGCTCGGATTCCCAGCCCGGCAGCGACCCCCAAGAGGAGAGGGTCTCTGTTCTCAGCCGCGACGGGAAGCTCAGAGGGGGCGTAAAAGGGGGCCAGTACAACCTCCAGACGCCGTCAGGCGTCATTTCCTTCCCGATGCCGAGCAAAATGACGTTGACGGAGCGGGACGAGGACGATCGAGACGCCATCGGCATAGAGGCTAACGGGGCGTCGCTGCTTTTCGAAGTCGGCGACGAGGAAGAGTACCATTCAGGTGAGGACCTTGCCGACGAATGGGCGTCGAAGGAGGACGACGACGCTTCGGGGGAGTACCTCGGGCAAACTAAGATCGCCGGACTCCCCGCTGTTGCGGTCAGGCACATAACCGAATCGGGAGACTTCCGTTATCTTTACGTGGTCGAGTTCAACGGAACGTACCTCAACGTGATGGTCGAGGGCGAGAAACGGTCGGCGGCGACCGTCAACATGCTGCTCAACACGATGAGACGCGCGAAGGCGGGCAGGTGAGGCGCCGGCCCTCTTTCGACGCTGTGGGAAAAGGAGAACGACGGATAGAATGACCCTAATCTGTGGCAAGTAGTACCTTCGAAAACGTAGGTATTTCAGGTATAATTCAATTGCCGACGGTCGCACCCGCGCAGTCGGCACCGCAGACTCGGGAGACAGGATGTGTGCGTCAGGCATTCGGGTCGGGAACGTCTCCTTCCCCTCCGATGTGCGTGAAGTCTGACGCGTGCGCGTTTGCGTGCACCGCGAG
>NZ_DBHHEV010000004.1:4512-12340 GCF_057238965.1 Peptidiphaga sp. | reverse complement strand
CCCGGGCCTCGTCGTTTCCGCGGCGGGGCCGCCGCGTGCGATTCGGACGGGCGGCGATTATGCTCGAAGCAGTGATCCAAGGGGGATGGCAGTGCCGAAGATCAGCGCGCCCACCGTGCGCCAACACAGGGAGATCGTCAAGACGAAGCTCGTCGATGCTGCCGAACGGCTTTTGCGCGAGTCGGGCCCCGACTCCCTTTCGGCCGCGGCCGTGGCGGCGGAAGCCGGCATCGCCCGCAATTCGATCTACCGGTACGTCGATTCCGTGGACGACCTGCGGCTGCTCACACTCGCCCGCTACATCCCCAGGTGGCGCGAGGCCGTCTTCTCCCAGGTCGACGCCGATGCGCCGCCCGTCGTCCGTCTTCGGCAGTTTGCGGTCGCCAGCCTCATGCAGTCGAACGAGTCGTCCCACGGCTGGCTCATGAGCCTCATGCACGCTCGCGGGCGCCCCGCCCGATCCGACGGATCAGGAGGCGAGCGCGCCGCCGTCGCCGAGGACGTCGCCGACATCCATGCGATGGCCGACGGCTTCCTCCGCGAACAATGGGAGGAACTGGGAGTGGAGAATCCGCGCATGTGGGCGGGGTTCACCCGCGCGCTCCTGCTCGAGGCTTTCGCGCAAGTCGATGCGGGCGAGGATCTGACCGACGTCGCCGGAGCGCTCGGCGAATCCGTCGCCGCTCTGGGGAACGCGGCTGAGAAGTGAAGTTGTGTGCACTGCTTGGACGGTTAATGCAAATAAACTGTATGTCAATTAATCTGGGTACATGCACGCGCTTCTATTCGATCTATTCGGATTATTCATATCCGAACAATCACGCACATCATTTGAAACGCTGGCGAGAACGGTAGGGGTTGAGCCGGACGCCCTCCTTCCCGCCTACCATGGGGAAAATCGCGTCGAATACGACGCGGGGACGATTGGCTCGCGCGAATACTGGGCGAGGGTCGCCGCAGAAACAGGCGTCGACATCGATTGGCAGGCAGCCCTCGCCGCCGACCTTGCGGCGCTGGGCGCCAAAGACGAGGCGATGGTCTCGTTTGCTCGCAGCCTCAACCGCTCCGGCTTCACAATGGGGATGCTCTCGAACATACCCTGCGACTTCGTCGGGTGGACGAGGTGGCACAATCCCTGGATCGACGAGCTTTTCGACCCGGTTCTCTTCTCGTGTCGCCTGCGCTTGGCCAAGCCCGACGAAGAGATCTTCGCCGTCGCCCTCGCGCGGCTGTCCCAGTCCGCCGGGCGAAAACTTGCCCCCGAGGACGTGCTGTTCGTCGATGACTCCCCGAAAAACGTTGAGGCCGCAACGAAATTGGGTTTCCTCGGGCATTGTTTCGAGAATTTAGAGGCCTTGTCGGCAAAAATCGAAGCGGTTTAGTGCGAATCACTCTGTTTTATCATCCCTGAGGCCTATAGCCGACTAGTGACTCCCGCTTGGCGCAGACGGTAGGGTTGAGGTGCATCTGTGCGCTTCTCACCTATGACGCCGGAAGGGATTTTCATGTCGAGCACCGTGTCGCCCCATGCCCAATCGAGGGGACGCCGAAGAATTCTCGGTTTCTTAACCGCTGCGCTTCTCATTTTCGGATTGGGGTCGGCGAGCTTCGCCGACGGCGGCGCCCCGACCTTGCGCGTGACCCTCACCCCGAACGCGCAGACGGTCAAGACCGGCGACAACGTTGTCTACACGGTCGAGTTCTCCTGCGCATCGACCGACGCCAACTGCGACGGCGCGGTTTTGACGGTCGACGTCCCGCGCTTCGCCAACCCCGACGGAGCGGTAAACTCCGAGGTTGCGCCGGTCCTCGCGGCTGCCACCAGCACGACTGGAGTCGTCGCCCCTCCGACGATCGTCGCCCCCACGCGGAACTCCGACGGAAAGGTCGTCTATAACTTGGGAACTGTGCCTGCCGGCACCGCGGGCCAGGCGACGATCACGGTCAAGCCGCCGCGCGGGCTCGTCCCCAAGGGCGCGACGATCGCCCCCGAAGCGTCCTTTGCCGCAAGCTCCGCGACGCGGGTGAACGCGAAGACGTCCACGACAGTCGACGGCTCGGCCGACCTGTCCATACTCAAATCCGGGCCTGTCGTTCCACCCGTCAAGGGGGTCGAGGTCACCTACACTCTTCGCGCCTCCTACGCCGCCGCCATGGACGCGACTGGAAAGTACACCGGCGTTCCCGCCGTCGGGCACGTCAACGCGGACGACGTCGTCGTCACCGACCGCCTCCCGGCGTGCGCGCAGTACGTGCGGTCTTCGCTGTCGGGAAATCTGCAGGCCACCGCCAAAACGCCCTCGGGCAGCTACGACGCCGCGAGCCACTCGGTTGTTTGGGACATGGGCAATGCCGCCGAAGCCTTTGACTCCACGTTCTCCGTGACCGTGCGATACCCCGCTTCCTGCGCGGACGCGAAGGTGACCAACAACGCCGAGATAACGGGAAAGATGCACGGCAACCACGCGATCGCCCTCCGGGACGGCGCCGATTTCTCCCACGGATTCGGCGCGGAGAGCGCCAAGGGCTCTTTCCAAAAGTTCACGCCGGTGAACGTCCTCGACCGCGGAACGAAGGCAACGTGGGGCTACCGCATGCGCAACGCCGGAAACGTCCCCCTCCATTTCTCGGGGACCGACGTCCTTCCCTGCCGCCTGGCCACGCCGAGTGACGGCGAGGCCGGGTGCGCCGTGCCTGCGATCAAGAATGTGGGCGTGCGCGACGTCAACAACGTCGGCTTCACCGTCAAGTACACAACGAACCTGGGCAACACAGGCACTTTTGTCGCCAACGCGACGGAGCAGACGCCTGTCTCCTCCGAAACCGAGTGGATTGTGAAGCTCGAGTTCACGGGCGCCCTTCCGGGCGGCGCCAACGTTCAAATGTTCGTCACGGGAACGGTCAACAGCGAGCTGCCCAGAACCGAGGACGGCGCGGGCTACGAGCAGGCCGCGTTGTCAGACGGCAACTACAAGGCCGGGGCCTCGCAGGACTGGGTCCGAGTCCAGAACTGCCTCGCCCCGGGATCGAAGTACACGACCGACTCCGGGCGCGAGATAGCCTTCTCGAGGGACGCCTCCTGCGCGTGGATCCGAGTGGCGAACGAACGGCCCCTCCTGAATCTGCGCAAGCTGGTCTTCTCTGGAAGCCCCCAGGCGCCCAACGGCAACGTCACCTTCCGAATGGACGTGGCGAACTATTCGACGAACAGCCCCGTCAGCCCCGTCGTCACGGATCTTCTCCCCTGCGGCATGACCTACGTCGAAGGCTCGGCGACCATGCGCAACACGACGTCGATTCCCGCCTCGGGTCTGAAGGTCGACTCCGGCACGTGGAAGACGGACGCCGCCGGGTGCAAAAGGCAGCTCGTCAAGTTTTCCTTCCCGGGGACGGAACTGTCGAACGGGCAGTGGGGATGGTTTGTCTTCGAGGGCAAGGTCGGGCAGATGAAGGCCGGCCGTTACCCCAACGACGCGCAGATCTCGCCCGCGGGCAAGGAACGCAAGATGGGCGAGCTTTCCTACTGCAACTCCACCATGGGCAGCCCCGTGGCCGACTCTCAGGACCTCAATGGCAACGGGCGAACCGACGACATGCTCTGCCAGAGCTCGGCCAATTTCGACGTCATCAACGCCTCCTCGATGTCGGTGACCAAGGAGGTCAAGGGGTCCAAGGACGCGGACTTCCTCGCCGCGCCGTCCGTCGGCCTCGTCGAGCCCGGCAAGTCCGCGCAGTATCGGCTGACCGTGACGAATACGGGCAACGTCGACCTCGACAACGTCGTCGTCTACGACGTCCTTCCCCACGTCGGCGACCGCGGAGTGGGGCCGGCCGTCTCGAACGCCCGAGGCTCCCAGTGGCAGCCGAGGCTGGCCGGGCCCGTTGCCGTGGCGGACTCTGACGTCCAGCGGGACCGGGTGAAGATCCAGTATTCGACCTCGGAGAACGCATGCCGCGGCGAGGTGACCGCGCAAGGCGCCGCGAGGGCCGCCGGGCCGGCCGGATGCGTCGACGACTGGACCGACTCGCCGGCGTCGTTCGCCGACGTGCGCGCCGTCCGCGCGGAGTTCGCCAACGCGAATCTGGCCCCGAAGGCGTCGATCCAGATGATCGTCCCCGTCGCGGCGCCGACTGACGCTTCAGGCACGGCGTGGAACTCGGTGGCCATGGCCGGCCGGGAGAAGGACGGGAAATGGCTGCTTCCCATCGAGCCCATAAAGGTGGGGCTGGAGACGACCGTCGATCTAGAGGTTGAAAAGGCGATAGCCGAGCGAAAGCCCGCCTATGGAGTGGGCGACGAGGTCGACTTCCAAGTGACGGTCAAGAATCTGGGCTCGGGGGAGGCGACGTCGGTCAAGGTGCGCGATCTCCTTCCAGAAGGCTTGGAGTACGTCTCCTCCGAGACCCGTCTGTGCCCGAACGCGGGAGGAAAGGCTTGCACTTCGGGCGAGACGGTCGGCTCCTACGACCCGGCGACCGGCCTGTGGACGCTCTTCCCGGACGGGCAGGCTGCGCGCTCGCTGTCCGCTGGAGCCTCTGCGACCCTCGTCGTTCGCGCAAAGATCGCGCCCGGCGCGGCGGGAAAGAAGCTGACGAACGCCGCATCGCTTGAGTCCCTCGACCAAAAGGACGACAACGCGGCCAACGACAGCTCGAAGGCCTCGCTGGACGTGCTGCAGTCGGTGTCCGGCAGCGTCTACCGCGATTCCGATCGCGACGGCGCCAGGGGCGGCGGCGAAGCGGGAGTCGAGGGGACGAAGGTCGAGCTTCGCGACCGCGACGGGGCAGTCGTGGCAACGGCGACGACGGGCGCCGACGGCTCCTACTCCTTCAACCGCGTTCCGTCCGGAACCTACGAGGTTGTGGTCGTCGCCGACGGCGGAGAGCTGGCGAAGGCCGTCGCAACGGGCGACCCCGATTCGACGAAAGACGGGCGGGCGAGCGTGTCCGTCGATCCCGGCGCCCCGTCGGTTTCGGGGCTCGACTTCGGGTACTATCGGCCCGCATCGGTCGGCGACCGGGTGTGGTACGACCTTGACGGAAATGGCGTGCAGGGCGCCGACGAGCCAGGGGCAGAAGGTGTGAAAGTCACGCTCGTGGATGCCTCGGGCCAGCCCGCGCGCGACGTCCTGGGCGCCGAGGTCACGCCCGTCACAACGGACGCGAAAGGCCGGTACTCCTTCGAGAAGCTGGCCGCGGGCTCGTACACCGTGAAATTCGAGGTTCCCGGCGGAACGGCCGCTGCGGCGACGGGCGCCGGGGGCGATCCTTCGGCCGATTCGAACGGGCCCGACGCCGCGGTGACGCTGGCCGAGGGCGAATCGAACGGCTCAATCGACCTCGGCCTCGTGGGCGAGGGCTCCGTCGGCAGCCTGGTGTGGCTCGATTCCAACCAAAACGGCGCGGCCGACCCCGGCGAGCCGGGGATCCCCGGCGTCGCGGTGACTGTCACGTGGGCTGGGCCCGACGGCAAGTTTGGGACCGATGACGACCGTCCGCATTCCGTGACGACGGACGCCAACGGCGAATACAGAGTGGACAGGCTCTTCCCCGGCGAGTACTCGGTTGCCCTCGGCGACGTCGCCGGGCCCTCTGCCGCCGTCGGCGACGGCGCAGCTGTGAGCCTTCAAACCTTCGAGCCGGAGCGCGGCGCGCTCACCGGAGACAAAACCATCGACGTTTCCTCGGGAGGGGCGTTCGCACTGAAGTCGCGGCTGACCCTAGCGCCCGGCGAAATGGAGAATCTGAGGCACAACTTCGGCTTCGCCGTCCCCATCGACCTCAGCCTGACAAAAAAGGCCGTGGGCGAGTCCGCGCGCAAATCGGGCGACGAAGTCGTCTACAGGCTCGAGGCGGCCAACCGCGGACCCGGAACCGCTACCGGCGTGAAGGTGGAAGACCGCCTTCCCAAGGGTCTGACCTTCGTATCCGCAGACCGCCCCTATGACTCTGCCACGGGCCTGTGGGACGTCGGAACCCTGGCGCCCGGGAAGTCCGCCGAGATTTCCATTGTCGCGCGGGCCACGGGAGAGGGCGACCTCGTCAACAGCGCGGAGATCGCAGCCGCCGATCAGAAGGACGTCGATTCGACTCCCGGCAACGGCGTCGCCTCCGAGGACGACGCCGCCTCCGCAACGGTGACCGTGAAGCCCGCCCCCAAGCCGACGCCTTCGCCGAGCCCTTCGCCAAGCGCCGAGCCGACGTCGCCGGAGCCCACGAGCCCGACGGCTGCTCCGACACAGCCGACGCCGACGAGCCCGACGGCTGCTCCGACGAGTTCGCCGACTCCCTCGACGTCGAGTCCCGCCACGCCGTCTCCCACGACGTCGAGCCCGACGCCAAGCGCCTCGAGCTCCTCGACGGGCCCTGTCTCGCCCAGCCCTGTCTCGCCCAGCGCAGCTTCGCCGAGTGCAGCCTCGCCCAGCGCAGTCTCGCCCGGTCCGACGGCCTCTGATCAGACGAACGGCCCTGCGCCCTCCGCCGATTCGGCGGACCCACGGCGTGACGGCGCAAACCACGGAGGATCGAACCGCGACGGGATGAACCGCGGGGGCGAGGCCCCCGGCGACGGAAGGGACGGCGCGGAGGCGCCCTTGACGGCGACGCCGCGCAAGGCTCCGCTGGCCAGGGCAGGCGCCAGTGTCGGCCACCAGGTGGCCGCAGCCGCCATACTCACCGTGATCGGCGTGCTGATCGTGGTTGCCAGGCGTCGGAAGGGGCGCTGACTCGCCTTCTGCTCCGCGGACGGATCGGCACGACGAGGGGAGCGATTTTCGTCGTGCCGGCCGTCGCGGCTCCTCGATCGCGCGAGATCGCTCCTGACGCGGGGCTCGAGGGCGTTTTGTTCAGGCCCTCCGTTTGCGGAGCGCCTGGGCCGCCGTCCTTTTCAGCCTCTTGCAACTAATTTGAGATCGATTCTCAATAGGACCTGTGGCCCACTAGTTTTCGGTCTACCGAAATATCATGAGATTCATGACGAAGTATTGCGGGTTCAGAAAACCCGCCCATCGACTTGCGGGCATAGCCGCGGTTTTGGCTGCGGCGCTCGCCTTGGCCGCGTGCAGTGCGCGGCCCTCTTCCGACTCCCGCCCTTTGGTGCTCACGACCTTCACCGTCATGAAGGACATGGCCAAGTCGATCGCCGGCGATCGACTGCGCGTCGAATCCATCACCTCGCCCGGCGAGGAAATACACGATTACCAACCGAGCCCGGAGGACATCAGGCGCGGCGCCGACGCCGACCTCGTCATTCAAAACGGGCTGGGCCTGGAGCGGTGGTTTGAGAAATTCACCTCGCAATCCGGAGCCGAGACCGTCGTCGCCTCCAAAGGGGTGGCGCCCATTCCCATAGCCGAAGGCGATCACAAGGGCGAGCCCAATCCCCACGCGTGGATGAGCCCGAAAAACGCAAAGGTCTACGTCGACAACATGGTCGCCGCCTTTTCCAAGCTCGACCCGTCGCATGCGAAGGAGTTCGAGGCCAACGGAAAGGCATACAAAGCCAAGCTCGACGCGATCGCGAGCGACATGCAGAAGAAGCTCGCCTCGGTTCCGCAGGAGCAGCGGGCGCTTGTGACGTGCGAGGGGGCCTTCAGCTACCTGACCAGGGACTACGGGCTCGCCGAGCATTACCTCTGGGGCGTCAACGCCGAGGGCGCGATGACCCCCAAACGCGTTGCGGCCGTTCAAGACACCGTGAAGAAGAACCGCATTCCCGCAGTTTTCTGTGAATCGACGGTCGAAGGCAAGATGGACGCCGTCGTCCAGGCGACCGGCGCCAAATACGGCGGAACGCTCTATGTCGACTCGCTCACGGACGCGAAAGGCC
>NZ_DBHHEV010000004.1:0-4502 GCF_057238965.1 Peptidiphaga sp. | reverse complement strand
TCTGGACCTCCTCGAGTACGACACGAAGACGATCGCCTCCGGGCTGGCCGGCGGGTCCGCATGAGGCGACGCAGCGAAATCGAACCGCGAAGGCGAATGGAGGCCGCGCTGTCGGTCGAAGGCCTTCGCGTTTCGTATGGGCCCGTCAAGGCCCTGACGGGCGTGACCTTTTCGCTCTGTCCCGGGCGCGTGTGCGGCGTCGTCGGAATGAACGGCTCCGGGAAATCGACGCTCATCAAAGCGGTCGTCGGAACGGTTCGCTCCACCGGGGACGTCTCCGTGTACGGAGAGTCCGCGCGTTCGGCCCGCAAGGACGGCTTGGTCGGCTACGTCCCCCAGAACGAGGGAGTCGATTGGGACTTCCCGCTGAGCGTGGCCGACGTCGTCATGATGGGCCGTTACGGGCGAATGGGATGGACGAGGCGCCCTCGCCCCGACGACGTCGAAGCGGTCGACCGGGCCCTCGACATGGTCGGCGTGCCGGAACTGCGCGATCGGCAAATCGGCGCGCTGTCGGGAGGCCAGCGCAAAAGGGTCTTCATCGCGCGTGCCATCGCCCAGGGCGCGAGGCTGCTGCTCATGGACGAGCCCTTCGCCGGCGTCGACAAGCCGAGCGAGGAGGCGATCGTCTCGCTCGTGCGCAATCTGGCCGCCGGCGGCGCAGCGGTGCTGGTCGCCACGCACGACCTCGACGGAATGTCCGAGCTGTGCGACGAGGCTCTCCTGCTCCTGCGCGAGGTCGTCTTCCAGGGCGACGTCGAGGACGCCCTGCGCCCGGAGAACCTCGGCCGAGCCTTCGGCGTGACCGGCGTTCGGGCCCGCGAGCGTGGCGCCGCTCAAGCCGACGGAGCGGCAGATCCGGACGCTTCGGTCGACGCCCCGCACGGAAAGGAGAAGGGCGATGCCTGATCTGTGGGAGACTTTCGGGCGGATGTGGACCTACGAGTTCATGGTCCGCGGAATCGTCGTCACCGCGATAGCCGGAGCCGTGTGCGCGATCATCAGCTGCTGGATCGTCCTCGTCGGCTGGTCTCTTATGGGCGACGCGCTCTCGCACGCGGTTCTGCCCGGAGTCGTCGTCGCCCACATGCTCGGAATCCCCTATTCCGTCGGCGCGCTCGCGGCCGCGCTCCTCGTCGTCGGCCTCATCTTCGCCGTGAGGCAAACGTCCCACCTCAAATCGGACGCGAGCATGGGCATCGTCTTCACGACGCTCTTCGCTATAGGCCTCGTGCTCGTGTCCAAAAATCCCTCGAACATCAATCTTTCCCACGTGCTCTTCGGCGATCTGCTGGGGATCACGCAGGCGGACATGTGGCAGGTGCTCATCCTGGGACCGTTGGCCGGAATCGTCTTGCTTCTCAAACGCAAGGACCTCACCGCCTACGCCTTCGACCCAGTGCACCTGCAGGCCATCGGCCTCCCGGCGTGGCGCATGGGAGCGCTGCTGCTCGTATGCCTGGCGATGACTGTGGTGACGGCGATGCAGGCGGTCGGAGCGGTTCTCATCGTGACGCTTTTGATCACGCCCGGGGCGACGGCGCTGCTCATCACCCAGAGATTCTCGAAGATGCTGCTCATCGCCCCGGCGCTTTCGGTGGCGTCGACGATTGTGGGCATCTACGTTTCCTACTGGTTCGACACGGCGTCGGGGGCGACTGTCGTGGCGACCGGCGGCTTTCTCTTTTTCGCGGTGTGGCTCACCTCGCCGCGCGGGCTGCGGGGCTTCCTCAAGAGCAGGCGCGCCGCGGCCTGAGTTTTGCGAACGCGGGTGCGGACTGCTGTCAACGGAGCCGTCGGCCAGAATGTCGGAAACACGGGTCGAAAAGCCTTGGCTGAAGCGCCCGCAGACCCTTGGTTCCGCCAATGTGCGCGTTACGTGTTTGGTTTCTGTTTCCCTTTTATTTGGGGTACATTGCCTGTATGCATACGCGCGGAACCCGTTCTTTCGTCTCTCCGGCTATGTTTTGCGTTGTGCTCACCGCCGGAGCGATGGGGATGGGCGGCCTTGCCTCCTGCGGTTCCGAGGATCCGAGCCCCAGCCCGTCGACGACGGCCGCCACGGCGCCGTCGGAAGGAGGCACGAGGGTGCCGTCGGCCTGCTCGACGCGCCCTGGAAGCGGCCTGCCGCGCTGCGCTCCGAGCCCCGTGCCAATGCCCTCGATCCCCTCGCCTTCCCGTATATCCGTTCCGACGCCGTCGATATCCCTGCCGACGCCCAACTGGTCGACGTTCACTCGCGACAATCCGGATCCGAATCATCCGAAGATCCCCGAGGACCCCTCGCCGCGCGTCACACGCTGAGCGTCACACGCTGAATCCACGCGATCGAGATCCTAAAGTCTGAAGTGTTCGCACTTCAGTCGGACCTTGCCCTATACGAGTCGCAATCGCGGCGTCGTTCCCGTTCTGTCTGCCGAGCGGCGGCTGTGGGAGGCGCCGCTGCCGCTTGCTGAGTGGTCGAAGCGCGGATCGCCGCACTTTCCGCCGGGGCTTGACGCGGAAACCGAAGACCGGAGGCCGAGAAGCTCGGTATGAAGCATGGCGGCATGGACGTCTTCCAGAGGAAGAGCGAGTTCCCGCGCTATTCGCGCGGTTGAAATCGGTCCATGCGCCGACGAGGCGAGAACGTGTGGAAAAACGCGCGAACGTTCGTAACCCGTCATCCCCTCGGGTTCGCCGCTTCGGAAACCTCGCCGCGCCAGCTCGCAGCATGTAGAACGGTAAATCCAGTCCGTCATGCGGCCCGCCTTGTGGACCGCGTACGTCAGGGCCATCGCTGAAACGCCAAAAGCTCGTTTCGCTTTCATAAGTTCGTCGATAGTCGGATTGGGGCGAAGACGCTCAAAGATGCTTTCCGTCGGAACGAGGAACTCCGAGGCGAATTCGTCAGCTTGACGCTCCTCGATGCTCTCAGGGCCGATTCGGCGATGGAGGAGAAGATGGCCTATCTCATGAGCCAGATCGAAGCGGGCTCGCTCCGGCGTTTTGCGCTGAGCAAGGAAAATATGCGGGATCTCCCCGTGCCACAGAGAGAAGGCGTCGACGGACGCGGCGACGTCGGGCAGGCCGTTGACGCGAATTCCTTTCGATTCGCTCAGTTGAACAAGATTCGGCAGCGGCTTGGCGCCGAGCCCCCAGAAGTTGCGCAGCAACGACGCCGCGATTCTAGGGGATTCACCCGTCATGTCCGGCACAGCGACGTCGGGCAGGCCAAAGCGTTGGGAAATCCACAGGTCTACCTCAATGCCGAAGCTGCCCGCCGATATAGCGGCCGCGCGCTGCCGCTTCGTTGTCGTTCGCCTCGCACGAAAACTGATGGCTTTCGCATCGAATTCGACGCATGGACCGCGCTCGAAAAAACGGTCGGGGAACCCAAGAGTTTCCGACAGCTTGGATCCCATACGGGTGGGAGCGCCGACGGTTTCATACCTGTGGACGGTTCGATCGGTCAGCCCCAGCCGGTGTGCGAGCTCCACCTGACTGAGTCCTCTGCGCATTCGGGCGGACTGAATGCGCAGAGGATCGAGAAGCTCAGTGTTCGGCGATGTCTGTGATCGTGAAGTCAACGTCGTCTCCGCCGATGTCGCGTATGTCGGGCCGTTCGAGCTTCAAAGGTTCAAGAAGCGCTCGGACCGTCCAACCTGTGAACTGTTCGTTCTTGGGGTCAAAACCAGATGGAAGCGAAACCTCAGAGCGAATTTCGTCTTCGTCACGGTAATAGAGCAGAAACCACGCTCCGGCTGGTGGCTCTCCAGCGGGCAAACCAGCTGGCGTCCCATTCGATACGCTTGCCAAATTTAACGAGAGCTGAACGGCCGCGCGAGTTGCCGGGCCTCTTCGCCGGGCGGCTTTCGGCACGACGAGGGGGTCAGGGTCGGCGACAAAAGCGTCGCCTCGCACGAAGGACAATGTATACGCGCCGTCGGACGAGGTCGCCGTCGGTCTGTTCTGCCTGTCCTCGCATGTCCAGTTGCGCTTATGCAGCAGCTCGCGCATTGTGTGGACGGTGGCTATCCAGCGATTCAGTCCCGGAGCGGTGGCCGGGGCATAGGGAGGCGTATTCTCCGAGGCAACGTCTCCCGCTTTCAGGGCTTCGTGGATCTCGACGGGTCGGAGACCCATGCGCTCTAGATAGTCATTCGCGTCTTTCCCCCGCAGGACGGATGAAGGTTCGCCGGCATATGCCGCAGTCTCAGACATTTGAGCACTCCATTCTTGACGAATCCAATGCCTCAGATTCTTGCACAAAACCGGAAATTTCGCATCGTGGGTCAGAGTGCGTCTTGGCCGAGCATGTGGGGGTGGAAAGGCCGTGCGGCTAAATGGTGGGGGTGAGTTTGCTTTTCTGAGGCAACGCCTCGCAAGGCCTACCTAGGACGATGGCCTAGGAAGGAAGGTTGTTTTCTCACACTGAGCAAAATCGGAAATTTTGGTCGATTACGGTAGCGAAAACTCCGCACCGGGATCGCGTCGACCAGTGCGGAGCCTCGGCGCGCTCA
>NZ_DBHHEV010000003.1:70809-75507 GCF_057238965.1 Peptidiphaga sp. | reverse complement strand
TCGCCAAGGAGCTCAAGCCTTCCGCCCGCGGCGAGTACGAAATCACCGACGTCAACCGCGTCTACCTCGAGGCGGGCAAGCTGCAGGTGGAAGTTTTGCCCCGCGGCACCGCCTGGCTCGACACCGGCACCTTCGACTCCCTCGCCGACGCCACCGGCTTCGTACGCACCGTCGAAGCGCGTCAGGGCCTGAAGATCGGCGCGCCGGAAGAGGTCGCTTGGAGAATGGGATTCCTGACCGACGACGAATTGCGCCAGCGCGCCGAGCCGCTCGTCAAGTCGGGCTACGGAGCGTATCTGCTGGGTCTGCTCGACGGATAGGCGGGCGACGGACAGGCGGGCGGACCGGGACGGAGGCATCCGAGTCATTGTCATTCGGCGGACAGAGGAAAGCCTCCGCAACGGGCCGTTCCTTTGGCCGACGGGTCGGTCGGCCTTCGCCGACCCCGTTCAGCGGGCCTCGCTCAGCGGGCCGATCGCCCTACGCCGAATCTGCGCGCCGGGCGCGCGCCGGGCTTGACTCGACCGGTCAACGGGCTCTCGATGAGTCTGCTCGCCGGAGGGACGCCCCGCGGGGCAACGAAAGTGCCGAACGGAGGCCGCCGCGGCCTGTCGGCCATGTCGGTCACCCCCGACCGTCTTCCTCCTCGCGGCGCGGAAAAACCCAGTGCTTCATGATGAAGTAGTTCCACAGCGTCGTGATCCCGGTGGAGAATATTTTCCCTTGCACGTAGGCGTCCCACCACGAGTCGAAACGGTCGACGACGGCAGCCGTGAAGACCATGTTCGCCGCCAAAAGGATGCCGTAACGCACCATCGCCCCTCGCGTCGAGGCATTCGACCTGAAGGTGTAGCGCATCTGCGTGAAGAAGGCGAAAACCGGTGAGGCGGCGAAAGCAGTAGCGGCTGAGGACCATGCGGGGCATCCGAGCGTGGAGATGAGGATGGAGAGCACCGTCAGATCCAGCGCGAAAGCCGTTCCGCCGAAAAAGAGGTATTTTCCGGCAGTGAGCAGCGTTGCCCCTATGCCCGCGCGAGGGGACTGCTCGCCCCCCATCAGGAGCTTCCCGCAGACGTGCCTCTTGGCCGGGCCTGCTCGTCCGCCGAGGGAGCAGCCTCTTGAAGCGAAGCCCCGGCCGCCTCTCGGAACGAGCCCTTCCGCCAGACTGGCCCCTCCTGCCGGGCCGACGCCTCGCCGCCCAGGCCGCGCGCCCGACTGATCAAGGCGCTCATATCGCCGCTGACTGGGCCTGGCCCTCCTTCAACGCCCGCGGGGGCACTCGCGTCGCCGCCTCGAAATCCTCGGTCGCCGTGGCCCGCAAGGTCGCCACCGTCCGAATCTTCACCGTTCGCACCGCCGCCGTCCGAGACTTCGCCTTCTGGGCCGCCCGCGCCGCCGTCCGAGCCTTCGGCCCCGCCGTCGATGCTCGTCAATTCGCCGTCGAAGGGACGCGTGACGAAAAGCCACCACAAGATTCCGATTCCCACGAGCATCATCGCCAAGGCGTAGTAGTGGTCGGCGGAGAGCTTCGAGAAGTCCCACGGAACTTTGATGCCGAGAGAGTATCTCCACGAGACCCTGAAGGCCCAGCCGAACATCGCCACGGAGGCGACAGCCAAGAAAACCGCGTTCGCCGGAGTCCCCCAGCGGCGCGCGATCGGAAGCACGGCCAAGGCCACGAGGGCGACGACGAAGGGCAAGTTGTACCGGCCCTGCCACATCATTCCGGCGGTCCGCAAAACGGCGTACTGAAGCGCAATCGTGGAGAGCGGGACGAAGAGGATCCCGAGCGTCACGGCCAGCTTCTCGCGTCGCCTGGCCAAGGCAAGCGTGACGACGACGAATAGGATGCAGACGACGATCGACGTCGTGTGCAGCCATCCCGGGATGGGATTGTCGCTCCAGCCGAAGTACCCGAAGGCCCCGTCCCAGATCGGCTCCACGAAGCGCTTCTGGAGCTTGCCGATCATCTCGAAAAGGTCCGCGTCCTTCTCCGCCCATCCGAAAACGCTGTCGCTGGGCCGGGCCACGTGGTTCCACACGAGAGCGCCGACGCACCCGGCGGCGGCGAGCCCGAGGGAGATCCACATCGCCCGACGCCGCATGAGGCTCTTCCAGGCTTCGAGGCGGATGAGCAAGCCGACCATCCCGACGATCCCCACTGCCCACAAGGCCGCCGTCGGCCGACTCAGGGCGATGAGAGCGACGAGGGCGCCCACGCCGACGAGGGAACGGTCGGAGGGCCTGTGGCCGACGGCCACGGGAATGAGGAAGCCCGCCAAGGCGAAGCACATGGCGATCTCCGGCCCCTGAGGGTTGATCGCGGCAAAGAAGGCCAGGCAGGTGGGCGTCAGCCCCACGGTGCAGGCGAGGGCGTAGCGCGTGCCGCATTTTCGGGCGAGCGCGGCAATGCCGAGGGCCGTAAAGCCGGTGCATATGAGCGCGGAGAGGAGGCGCATGGCATACCACGAGGGAGCGCCTTCCAGGAACAGCGTCGGCCACCCGACCGCCATGTAGTACAGGGGCGGATAGTTGGCCGCCGTCGTGGATGCGATGCCCGTCTTGCCGTCGCTCGTTGGAACGGGTTTGGCGCATTTCTCCGGGGCTTCGGGGAAGAAGACGAAGCAGGCGGTGTTCTCCTCGACGTTCTTGAACTCTCGTGGGACTTCGACGTCGTGCCTGTTGTACTTGAAGCCGAAGCGATGGACGTCGGGATGACCCTCGACGATGAACTGCCCGCGCACCACCGCGGCAGCCTGTATGGCGTGCGCCGGCTCGTCAGCCTGGCCCTTGATCGGGATGATGAAGGACCACGCGACTGTCATGAGGAACAGCGCCGCCCACACGAGGCAGAAATGGCGCACCGAGTCTTTTGCGAAGGCCTTGGAAAATGACTTGGCCAAGAGGGAGGCTGCCGCTTTGGCCAAGGAAAACAGCGCTTTGGCGAAGAAGGACAGGGCTTTGACGAAGGCCGACCCCGCTTTGGCCGCGGCGGAGGGCTCTTTGTGCAAAGCGGACGAATCTTCGGCCGAGGCAGGCGCCCCCTTGCCTGCGGCGAACGAGTTTTCGGCCAAGGCAGACGCCGCCTTTTCGGGAACTGTTTCGTTCATTGCGGCCCTGCCTGCCCTTCCATGCGAGATTCGAGCCTGTCCAGGTCATGCCGAAGTATCGCGACCTGCTCGGTGAGAGTCCTTCGATCCTCTTCCAATCTGGTGACCACCATGGCCAAATGTATGGAAAGGACGACGAGGAGCAAAATGACGGCGAAGAACACCATATTCGACGTGACTTCGAAGCCGGCCATCCTCGCGACGGCGTGGACCCACGCGGGATGGATCGCTCCCCCGAGCGCCATGACGTCGAGGGCGAGCCACATCCACACGTATTTCTCTTTGATCTTGCGATGGCGCAGCAGGTGGATGAGCACCGCCCCGATGCACACGACGATGACGAGGGTGAAAATGCGATAAGTGGTCATTTCACCGCCTTTTTGACCGGACTGACAAGGGCGACGGCGAGGGCCAGCGAGGCCCGAAGCAGGTAGACCGTCGATTTCACGGGGGAATGGGAGGGTTCGCCGGCCACCCGCTTGTGCATTTCGACGCCCACTTGCTCAACTGCCATGCCGCTGCGAATTCCCACGACAAGCGCTTCGATGGTGTCGCCCAGGTACTCGGCGGGGTACGACGTCGAAAAAAGCGCGAGGGCCCTAGCCGAATAGGCCTTGAAACCCGACGTGACGTCGGTGAGCTTCGTGTGGGCGATGCCGCTGAGGACGGAGGCCAGAATCTTCATCGCCCAGCGGCGCGGCCCGCGGCTGCGGTACTTCCCCACCCCGGCGAAACGCGAACCGATGACGATGTCGGCGCCCTCCTCGATCTTTTCGACGAGGGCCGGGATGTCGGCGGGATTGTGCTGCCCGTCGGCGTCGACCTGCACGGCGGACCGATAGCCGTTGTCCACCGCGTAGACGAAACCCGCGCGCATGGCGCCGCCGACCCCGAGATTGATCTTCAGATCGAGCACGTCCGCCCCCGCTTTCCGCGCGGCGGCGGCCGTCCCGTCGCGGGACCCGTCGCTCACGACGAGGACGTCGGCCCAGGGAACGTGTTCGCGGACGGACTGGACGACGCCGCCGACCGATTCTTCCTCGTTCCACGCGGGAATGATGACGAGCAGGTCGTGTGGCGCTGAATCGTCACGGGCGCGTTCGGGGCACACGCGGCCGCCCTTTCTCGAAATCGTTGGCTATGGCGATGGGGCGCGCGGCGATTTTCCGCACGGCACGGTTGAGTATACCCGACGCCTCCTCGCTTCCCGCCCTACCGGGGACGGATTCCCAGCCCCGCAAAATGCGAGAAAAGAAGGGTCGCCCGTCAGCCGAGAACGACGTCCTTGGCGGCGAGCCACCTCTCCTTCCAATCGCCGATCGGCTCGACCCCGATGCGTTCGAGGGCGTCGTGCCCGAGCACGGAATAGTGCGGGCGCGGGGCGGGGCGCTTGAAAGCCGCGGCGGTCGTCTCCTTGACCATGTCGGGGTCCTTGCCGATGGAGGCGACGATCTCGCGCGTGAAGCCGTGCCAATTCGTTTTGCCCGAGGACGTGCCGTGATAGATGCCCGTCGGCGCCTCGGCGTCGACGAGCCTCACGATCAGGTCGGACAAGTCAACCGTCCACGTCGGCTGGCCAACCTCGTCG
>NZ_DBHHEV010000003.1:53877-70742 GCF_057238965.1 Peptidiphaga sp. | reverse complement strand
CTCAGAAAGGTCGCGCATCGTTTTGGGGAAGCATTTGCCGCCCGCCCCGTACAGCCAAGCGGTGCGGACGATGAGGTAATCGTCCGTGTTGCATCGAACCGCCCACTCGCCGGCTGCCTTCGTGCGCCCGTAGGCGCCCTTCGGTTCGAGCAGGCCGTCTTCGCGGTAGGGCGAGGTCGCGTCGCCGCTGAAGACGTAGTCGGTGGAGATGTGGACGAACCGTGCGCCGATCTCGCGGCACCGGCGGGCGAGGATCTCGGGGCCCGTCGCGTTGACGGTGAAGGCGGCGGCCTCTTTCTCCTCCGCGGCGTCGACGGCGGTGAACGCCGCGACGTTGACGACCACGTCGACGTCTTTGCCGATCTCGCGCACGCTCGCGGGGTCGGTGATGTCGATCCCGTCGATGTCGACGGCGATGAGATCGTGGCCGTCCTTGACGACGCGCGCGGTCAAATCCTGCCCGAGCATGCCCTTGGCGCCTGCTATCAACCAGCGCATGAGATTTCCTTCCTCAAAGATGATCTGCCGCAGCAATTGTAGCCCCAGAACTGCGGCCCCGGCCGCCGTCGGCGGACCCGGCCCGCGCCGAGGCGTCCGCCGCGGCTAAGCCGTCGCCCCGTTGACTCCCTCCTGTCACGGCCGGCGCCGTCGCCCCGCCGACGTGCGCTCATCGCGTCCGGCGCCGTCGCCCCAGACGCGCCGGCCTCGCCCTCCGCAGCCTTGCAGCGGCCTCGGCTTCCGCGGCGACGCCGGCCACGGCCCCGCATTAGAATGGACGCGTCTCATTCAAGACGGCCCACGGAGCCGCCGAACCTCGGCCCGCGGCCGCAAACACGGAAGGACCGCAATGCAGATCCGAGAGCTGAAGATTCCGGGCGCCTGGGAGATCACGCCGAAGCAGTTCCCCGACGACCGCGGGGTTTTCCTCGAAGCGTACAAGTCGAGCGCGTTCGAGAAAGCCGTGGGCCACAGGCTCGACCTGCGCCAGGCCAACGTCTCGGTGTCGAAGGCAGGGACCGTGCGCGGCATCCACTTCGCCGACGTCCCCCCGTCGCAGGCCAAGTATGTCGTATGCCCGCGCGGGGCAGTGCTCGACTTCGCCATCGACATCCGCGTCGGCTCGCCGACCTTCGGCCAGTGGGATTCGGTTCTTCTGGACGACGTCGATCGCAGGGCCATCTATCTCTCGGAAGGCTTGGGCCACGCATTCATCGCCCTCGAAGACGACTCGACCGTCATGTACATGTGCTCGGCCGAGTACGCGCCCGGGCGCGAGCACGGCGTCTCCCCCGTCTGCCCGGAGGTCGCGCTCGATTTCCCGAAGACCGGGCGAGACGGCTCCCCGCTGGAGCTCCTGCTGTCCGAAAAGGACACGGCCGCCCCGAATCTGACCGAGGCGCGCGAGTCCGGGCTTTTGCCCACGTGGGACGCCGTGCAGGCATACCTCGCGACGCTGTGATCGCCGCCGTCGTCGTCACGTACCACCCCGGCGACGTCTCCGCCCTCCTGGCGGAGCTCGCCGGCCAATGCGACAGCGTGATCGCGGTGGACAACGGTTCGGACCCGGCCGAAGTGGAGGCTTTGCGGAAGGCCTGCGGCCAGGCGGGCGCCAGGCTCCTCGAGCTGGGGGAGAATCTGGGAATCGCCGCAGCCCAGAATCGCGGCGTCGAGCTGGCGCAGAGCTTGGCCGCCGAGTCGCCGGAATCGAATTTCGTGCTGTTGAGCGACCAGGATTCGATGCCCGCTCCCGACATGGTCGCCCGGCTCCTCGAGGCGATCGAGGAGGACCCGGCGATCGCGGCCGTCGGCCCGCTCCCCTCCGAGGAGCGCGAGGGCGCCGACGAGCTCGTCTACGTCGACCGCGGGTGGGCGCCGAAGCGCGCCAGCCGCTCGGAGCTTGGCCTGCCGCGCCTGGACGTCGCCTTCCTCATCGCCTCGGGCTGCCTCATCCGGCTTTCGGCCCTGGCGTCCGTGGGAAAAATGCGAGAGGACCTTTTCATCGACCACGTCGACCTCGAATGGGGGGTGCGCGCGAGGAAGGCGGGCTGGCGCCTTGTGGCGGTTCCAGCGGCCAAGCTGACGCATTCGCTCGGCGACGACGTCGTCCGGCTCCCGGGCCGCGACCAGCCCGTCCACGTTCACAGCCCGATCCGCAACTATTACATTTTGCGCAACACGATTGCGCTCGTGCGCACGAGCCTTCTCCCCGCAAAGTGGCGGATCCGTTACTGCTACTGGGCGGCCAAGTACGCGGCGTTCAACGCCTTCGCTGCGGGCGACGGCAAAGCGCGCAGGAAGATGCTGCGCAAGGCCGCCGCCGACGGATTCAAAGGCAGGCTCGGGCCGTTCCAGGAGCTCGTCCGCGACGCTGCGCGTCGTCGGCTGAGAACCGCGTCTCGGCCGCAGGCCTTAACTCCACACCGCGTTGCGGACGGCCAGCAGATAGGTCTGTCCGAAGCGCGTCGTCGGCTCGAGGATCGCGCTCTCGGCCCATTCGTTCCAGGCGTTGACGAACAGCAGACGGTCCTTCGCCTCGCGCGGGGCGACGACGCGCACGAGCCCGGCGATCCAACGGTGGAAGGTGTAGGGATTCGAGCCGTACCACGCGTCGGCCTTCCACTGGCGGCGGGCGGTGTTGTCGAAGCCGACCATGGCCCCGGGGTACTCGTCGTCGGCCAGGCTCGGCGCCGCATGCAGGGACGCCTTGACCGTGGCCCGATAGCTCATGAAATTGCCGCGCCAGCGGCCGTCGAGGCCGACCTCCGTCGCCGGCCCCGCAACCCACGGCAGGTTGTGCGGCGGGAACTGGAGCGTGCCGTCCAGTCCGGCCTCGCGGAACCCTTGGCCGAGGCCGTCGAACTCCTCGGCGACGGCCACGGCGAGCACCTTGAGCTCGCCGACTCCTGCGGCGCGGGCGCGCTCCCTCCAGGTCGCGACGACCTCGGGGAAATTGTCCATCTGCGCCGGGCGGTAGACGGCGATGAGCGCCTTGCCGTCGATCCGCACGTACCTCGGGTCGAGGAGGAACTCCATGACGTCATCGATGAAATCCTCCGCCGGCACCTGCGAATAGTCCTGGCCGATGAGGACGTCTTGCGAGCGCCCGTCCCAGCGCCTCGTCCAGTTTTCATTGGCCCACATAATGCAGAACGGGAAGTCGAGGCCGGAGGCCCTGAGCTTCTCAATGGGCCTGTTGAGGATCCTCTTTCCGGAGAACCAGTAGTAGTAATACATGAATGCGCCGATGCCGTTGGCCGCGGCGAGGTCGGCCTGGTCCATGCGCACCCGGTCGAGCTCGAGGTCGTAGTACCCGAGGTCCGTCGGCTGCTTGGGCTGATAATGGCCGCGCCAGGCGGGAATCGCGGCTGCTACATTCGACCATTCGGTGAAGCCCCGCCCCCACCAGCGGTTGTTCTCCTCCGACTCGTGGAACTGCGGCAGGTAGAAGGGTATGACGTTCGCCGCAGCCGTGCGGGAGGCGCCCGGCTCGAACCTGCGCCAGCCGCGCGCGTCGTATCCCGGCTCGGAAGCCAGCTTCGCCAGCCGAGGCGCCTCGACGGTCCGCAGCCCTGCCTCGTCGGTGACGATTCCGACGATCCGTTCGATCGCGTGGGCGGTGGTGGCGTCGACCTGCCCCTTTTCCTCGTCGAAGTCGGCCGAGGTCAAGTTGAAGGCCCTCAGGCCCTGGAGGACGAAGGCGCGGGTCCAGTACATCGACCCCGAGGCGAACTCCAGCTCGTCCGGGTCGATCGACATCTCGATGCGGAGCATGAGCTGCTCGACGATCCGCTGGTCCCCGCCCCAAAACTCCTTGCCGACGATCGAGTCGGCCGCGGTGACGAGCCCCAGTGTCGGGTCGGCGGCGAAGGCGTTGAGGATCTCCTCGACCTTCTCGCGCGATCCGACCAGGTCGGAGAGGAACTGGTCCTTCCACGCGGCGCCGCTCCCGTCGAGGTCGGCGTGCTCCTCCCGCCACGGGCTCTTCTTTGTGTGCAGCTTGAGGATGAGGTCGTATGGATTGAGGATTCCCGAGTTGACGAGCTGGACGGTCGGGAAGATGTCCCGGCCGTGGTTTTCAACCTCGACGACGACGCTGTGGCGCATGTGCTCGAGGTCTTCGGGAACGGCCACGTCCGCCCCCGAGGCGTTCGTGACGAACAGGTCGAAATCGATCGGGAGATTGCGAAGGCGATCGAAAAGCTCGGGCATGAGGTCGGCGTAGAAACAGTGAATGACGACGGCGATCCGGCTCGGGTCGGCGATGTCGAACTGCGGGTCGATCCTCCACTTGTCGGGAAAGCCGGAGTCCTGCCGCCCGCCTTGGCGCATGACGTATTCGCTGAAGTCGGCCGGATGCTGGGATCTGTAGCCCTTGACGCTTCCCGAGACGAGGAAGTTGGCGGCGGCGTTGCGGGCTCGAGCGGCGTGGTACTGGGCCCTGCGCACAAGGCCGGATCTGCTGAAACGAGGCATGGGGAAACTCCTAACTCACCACTGGGCGATATCGGTGTTGTAGCGCCGGGCGACGTAGGCGGCGGCCTCGGCGCCTTCCGACAGGGTCGAAGGATGCGTCATGATCGTGCGCTTGAGGAACGGGACGTCGTATTCCATGAGCTTGCGCCAGCCGTCGACCGTCGGATTTCCATACGGAACCCCGAGGTCCGGGCCGGTCACCCACTCGTCGGAAGAGTAGGCCTCGGAGAAGCACACCTTTGAGGCGCCGAGCTCGTAGGAGAGCACGACGTCGTCCTTGTCCGGCTCCACGCGGACGTCGTTGAAGAAATCGACCCACGGCCTGTCGGCCAGGATCCCCCCGCGGAAAGCGAGGAAGAACGACTGAATGTGGCGGGCGAATTGGTAGGACGCGGTCAGCCCGCGGATGTCGGGGCCCGGTTCGGCGGCCCATTCCAAAAGATGGTCGATCGGGGCGAAGGGGCCGAGCAGCGAGTCGTTGGTCAACAAGACAACGGGCGCTTCGCGGACGCCCGGGATGCAGCCCAAAGCCGTGGCCCACGAGCCGAAGTCGTAGCCGAGGTTGGGGCGGCGCATCACGACCGTCGCATCGGGGATTCCGTGGGGGAATCGGAGGGGCTCGGCCGAGTCGCATGTCGATATGACGACGGTCGCATAGCCGTTTCCCTCGAGCGCTTCGAGATACTTCGAAAGGGACATCGGCTGCTCGGGGCCCATGGAGAACTGGGCGACGAGCGCTACCCGCCCCCGGGCGGCGACGCCGGCCGGCTCCCCGCGTTCGATGCGGACTTTTCCCCGCGACACCTCGGAGACGAGCGGGCCTCGCTTCTTCAGGACCCTCACCGGCCCAGGCCCTTGCGGACAGCCGTCTTGACAAGCCTGACGGGGGCGGTCATCTTCCACGACGTCGAATGCCGGATCGCGTCCAGCTGCTCCCACGCGCCGCCGAGCTTGCGGTTTGCCGTGCGAAGTTCCTTTTCGAGTTGGTCGTTGCGCTTGCCGAGCTTTTGGACTTCGCTCTGGGACGCCCGCAGCGCGGCGCGCAGCTGCCGCAATTCTTCCTCGCTGCTCGATTCGTTCATCTCATCGCCTCTCTTGTGACGAAGGCGCCCCGGAGACTCGGCTCCAGGCGCCGGCTGGAAGTGTTATCAATCCAGGTTCTTCGGCGACCCGGTTGCCTCTGACGATCAATTCGGTTCTGCGATCCGAATAGTCGAACATCTCGCCGTCGCGCACGAAGCACGTTGTGATCCAGAACCTTCCAGGCTGGATGAGCACGGGGTCCATCGTGTAGTCGATGAACGTCTCCTCGCCCCTGCGCAGCGAGTAGAGCCGCCCGCCGTGGCGCGAGTTGGGCCCCGCGATGGTCTGCCCCTGGTCGGTCACGAAGGCCAAGCCGAGTTCGACGTCGTGCAGGTCCTTCTTCGCCCGCACGTGCACGCGGACCGTGCCGGCCTCGCCAGACGTGAGGAACGGCGCCTCGTTGCCCTCGGCGTCGAGGAGGTCGACGCCGACCATCCGGCAGTCGCCGTTGCCCTGGTTGAGCTTGAAGGACTCGTCCTCGGGGAATTCCTCTTCTTCCTCGCGTTCGGCCGCCCGCTTTTCGAATTCTTTGGCGTTGACGGCTTCGAGGTAGGCGGAGACGGCCTCGTCGGCGTCGGCGACCATCTTGACGCGGCCGTGGTCGAGCCACACGACCTCGTCGCACATTTCCTGGGCGAGCGAGAGCGAGTGGGTCACGAGCGCCACGGTGGTCCCGGCGTCGCGCAGTTCGCGCATGTAGTCGAAGCACTTGCGCTGAAATTCTTCGTCACCAACGGCGATGATCTCGTCGACGATGAGGATCTTGGGGCGGATGGCCACGGCCACGGCGAAGCCCAGGCGAACCGTCATTCCAGATGAGTAGACCTTGACAGGCTGGTCGATGAAGTCGCCGATGTCGGCGAAGTCGATGATCCACTCCAGGGTGTCCTCAATCTGCTTCTTCGTCCGTCCCAGGATCGCGCCGTTGAGGAAGATATTTTCGCGGCCGGTCAGCTCGGCGTGGAATCCCGCCCCGAGCTCGAGCAGGGCGTCGACCTTGTCGGAGACGGAGACGGAGCCCGACGTCGGCCTGTACACGCCGGCCAAGATCTTGAGCATGGTCGACTTGCCCGAGCCGTTGTGGCCGATGAGGCCGAAGGTCGTTCCCTTGCGGATCTTGAAGGAGACGTCGTCAAGGGCGTGGAACATGCGCTTGCCTTGGCGGGAGCGGCCGCGGACGAAGCGCTCCTTGAAGGTGTCGCGGCGGTCCGCCTGCATTTCGAAGGACTTCGAGACGTTCTCGACGACGATCGCGAACTCGTCGGGCGCTCCCTGCGCGCCGACGGCGCCGGTGCGAATTTCCATCTCAGATCCTCTCTCCCAAATCGGCGCCCCACTTGCGGTAGACGAGCTTCGCCGCGAGGAACGCGATCCCGGCCCACGCCGCGCAAGCCGCCCACGACTTCCAGTGCCCCGGAGCGCAGTAGAAGGCGACGCTTCGGAAAAGCTCGATGAACTCGGCCATCGGCATATGCGCGATGATCTTCTGCAGCGGAATTCCCCACTTTTCGGCGGGAACCAAGGTCACGCTGTAGATGATCGGCGTCGCGAAGAACATGAGTTGGAGGATCACTCCGACGAGCTGCGCCAGGTCTCTGACGTGGATGTTCCAGATGGCGAGGACGACCGCGACGGATTGGACGAATACGACGAGCAGACAGAACAAGAAGGGTATGAGGATCCACGTCCACCCGAATATCCCCAAAAAGGCGAACACGGTCAGGAGCAGCCCCACCTCGATGAGGGACTGGACGCCGACGGCCAGGCCCGCGCCAAGGACGGGCGCATACGCTGGGAAGTAGACCTTCTGCAACAGCGATCCCGAACCGAGAAGCCCCGAGATGCCGCCGTTGACGGAGCTGAGAAAGTAACCCCACAAGGTCAGGCCGGCGAACAGCCACACGGCGACGAATTGGATTCCTTCATACCTGCTCGCACCTCCGGGGATCTTCATCTTGAACAGGCCGCCGAAGATGAGCGTGTAGATCCCCAGGGTTGCGAGCGGCACGACGAGCGACCACACCCACCCCAAGAGGGTTCCGTTGAACTTGGCTTTGAGATCCCGCTGACCGAACGCGTTGATCAGCGTCCACTGTTGCGACAAGGGCAGGGGCGCCCTCACGTCTGTTCTGTCTTCCATACCCTCACTCGCTCGCGTAAGCGCCGAAGCGCCACTCTTGCTTCGCCTAGTGTAGTAGGAAGCTTAGCCGAACGCTCACCCCGGGGAGCCATTCGCACAGTCGCCTTCGCCGCACGCACAGCGCTCGACTCCCGTCGGCGCACGCGCCGCACGGGCAGAAAGCCCCCTAAAGACAGGCAGAAAGCTGGCTAAGAAAGGCGCGACGCACACGCTGGCCGGCGATGTAGGAACGCCCCCGCGCCGGGCTCGAAAGCGCGGCGGGCTGCCGCAAATCCGCCCCGTCGCCGGCGTCCGCGGCTTTCACGGGCTCGCCGGCGGCGCCCCCGCCTCGTCATGCCCGCCGCCGCGCGATTTTCGATGCCTCCCCCGGCCGACCGCGAGAGCGAGCCCTCCGGCGACGAGGTCGGCGACGGTCACAAGAACCCTCGACGTGATGACCACAACAACGAGCGAACCGACGTCGACGGCGCCCGCGAGCGCCGCCCCCAGCGCGACTTCCCTCACACCGACCCCGGCGGGGACGAAAAAAACGAGGAACCCCGCCGTCCACCCGAGCGCGTAGCCGCCTATCGAGCGCGCCAGCCCCGCCGCGCCGGCCTGCATCCCCAGCGCGGTGAGAAGGACGTAGACCTGCAGGCCGATCGCGAGCCAAGCAAAGAGGGAGACAAGCGCCGACCGCAAAACGGCGCGCCCGGACACCGGCCGCTCGAGGGGCTCTCTGCGCGCCAGACGCAAAGCCGCATTCAGGCACCTGTTGAGGATTGAGGGCCAAAGAACCGCGACTCCCAGGGGCACTGCGGCCAGCAGCCACCAGTAGCTGCCGCGCAGGTCCTCGGCCGCCAGCAGGGAGGGCAACGCGAGCATCCCTCCGACGACTATCGAGATCGCAACCGCCACGGCTAGGGAGGAAACCGAGCGGCGGCGTGAAATCGAGTACCCGCGGGCCGCCTCCCCCACGGCGACGAAGTTCCACACTCCGCCGGGAAGGTACTTCGCGATCTGCGACACGAAAAAGATCCGCGAGGCCGCCGAAAGGGGGATGCCGATCACGGCTTGCCACGACAGCATCGTCAGGGCGACGTACGCGAAGGACGCCGCCGCGGCGGCCGCCAAGGCGGGAAGCGACATCTGGCCGAGGGCGATGCGCACCTGCGGCCATTTGGCGGCTATCGCCCACACGGCGGCGGCCGCGGCCGCGGCGAGCGCGACGCGGCGCATATTCGCGGCGAGCCTCGAAAACCGCCGCGAATCGCCTTCGGATCGCGCGTTCATTCGCGCTCCCCCGGGCACGACAGGCCGCCGTTCCACCGCGCCGGCCTTTGGCTCCGCGTCCGTTTCAACCCCGAAATCCCGCGTTTCCTCTCGGCCAAGACTCGTTTCGGATCAAGGCGTTCGCCTTCCCGCTCGTTCCGCATCCGCCTCCGGCCCAGGCGCAGGATTGCGCGGGCGAGCGAGTCCGTCACGCGTACTGCGCGGAAGCTTTCCCGAATCTCAGCCGCCTCCGATTCATTCAAAGCGGGCTCGGTTTCATTCAAAGCGGGCTCGGTTTGATCGGCGGGAGCTCGGACATCCCCTGAATGCCCGGCGCCGTCGTCTGAGCGCTCGACGCCGTCGACTGAGTGACCGGCGCCGTCCCTTCCAAACTGACCACGGGAGACTTCGTCTTCGGGCCGCCTCCGGGCGCGTGAACGTTCTCGATCCCGGGGCCGCTCCTGCGCCAAGGCTTGGAGGGCGTCCGCCAAGGCCAGGGCGTCGCCCGGCTCGACGAACCGTGCGCCGCCGCCCAGAATCCTGCGCTGAGGCGGAGTGTCGGACGTTACGACGACGCAGCCCGCGGCGATCCCCTGGTACACCTTGTTCGGCACCACGCGGCGGGCCTTGCCGGACGTTCCGAAGATTCCAAGGCAGACGTCGTGCGCGGCGACGACGTCGGGGAGGTCCTCCGAATCGACCCAGTCAATCCACGAAACTCGAACGTTTTCCCCCGAAGGAAGGGCGTCGCGCACGGCCTCGGCGTCCTGCCCGTCCCCTATGAGAGTGACGTCGATCCGGACGCCGCGGCCCTCGAGGATCGCCAGCGCGCGGGCGATTTCCGGTGCGCCTTGCAGGGGCGTGAAGAGGCCGAAGAAGACGACCGAAAGCGGGTTGTCGACCCTCTCGTTGCCTGCTTTTCGAGCCTCGCCCTCAGGCGTTCGAGCACTCTCGGCCGACTCCGGCGCCTCGCCCTCGGCTCGACGGGCCTCGTCCCGGACCCGCCGAGCCCGGTCTCCGGCGTCGAACCATCGTTTGGGGGCGCCGACGGGAACGACTGCCTCTTTTCCCTTCGCGCGCGCCGGCAGGAGGGCGCGGTGGTCGTCGGTGTCGAGCACGACGACGTCGGCCGCCGCCAACGCCGCCCTGTCGACCCCTTCCAGCAGGCGGCAGGCGAGCCTGCCGCCGACGCCTCCGCCGAGGAGCCCCCTGTCCTTGGCCGTGTCCGAGGCGAAGATCAAATGGTCGAGCACGATGGGCGTGCGCGGGAAGAGCACGCGAGCGAGGAGGACGTCGAAATGCCCAAGGTATCCGACGAGGACGGCGTCGGGCCCGTTCTTTCCACGGTAGGCGGAGGCTCGGCGGATCAACCGCACCCATTTTCCGGCGACTGCCGCGGCGAAACGCAGGGCGCTTGCCGGGCTCGTCAGCGATTTGACCCTCTGCGCCGTTCCGACCCCCAAAGGCTCATCGACCTCACGAACGGCAAACCCCCGTTCGCGCAGGCCTTCGAGCAGCACGCCGACGCGCGGGTGCGATCGAACGTCATAGGTGCCGAATCCAAGGATTCTCAAAGTTCCTCCTTCACAAGCCAAATCCCGTCCAAGCCGCGAACAGACCGAGTGCAAGCCGCATGCGCTCCGCCGCTCCGCCCCAAGCCGGCCTAAATCGGCCCGCCGGGTTCAATCCGCGCGTCGCCGCCGGGTTTGCGGCACGCCTCGCCTCCGCGACCCACGGCGTCGCGTTCGCCGCCGCGCGCAGCCTCTTCATCGCCGTCTTCATCGCCGGGCGGTACGCGTCCGTCGCCATGCGCGGCCCGTTTTCCGCCTGAGGCGGCGTCGTCTTCCGCGCTGGCCACGTCGTCCCAGCGTGAGCCTCGGACCAGCGTGCCTCCCTCCCGGGCAGCCTCGCCGTATTGCAGCGCCTTCATCCGCTCGAGCGTGTCCTCTATCAACACCCGGTTCGTGCGCTGAAGGTCGGCGACCACCAGCAGGCCGGCGCTCAGCAGGCTCGTGACAATCATGGCCGTTCCGAATATGAGCGATTGAACATGCCCCCCGCTCTCGCCTTGGAACCAAAAGACGAGGAAGCGCAGGAACGGCACCAGCCCGACAATCCCGGTCACCACGGCCAGGAATCCCAGCGGAATGTGGGGTTTGTACATGAGGAAGGACCTGACGATCGCCTTCCCCGATTTGTACATGTGTTGGAAGATGTTCGAGAACAGGCGGGACTCGCGGGTCTTCGGATTCGTGCGAACCTTCACCGACTCGATTCTCATGCGAAGGTTGCCCGCCTGAACGATGGTCTCCATGCAGTAGGAAAACCTCGTGACGACGTTGAGCCGCATCAAAGATCGGCGCGAATAGGCCCTGAACCCCGAGGCAGCGTCCGGCAGCCGCGTTCCGGCGGCGAGGTTGACCATGCCCGATCCAAGGGATTGCATGCGCTTCTTGAACCGTGAAAAATGCGCGATGTCCTTGGTTTGGCGGTCAGCGATAACGATGTCGGCGCGTCCCTGAAGAATCGGCGCGAGAAGATCGGGGATCCGCTCCTGCGGGTATTGGTTGTCGCCGTCGGTGTTGACGACGACGTCGGCGCCGTGGGCCAACGCATAATCGACGCCGTCGCGGAAGGACCTCGCGAGGCCCTGGTTTCTGGTGTGCCGGACTATGTGCGTGACGCCGCAGGCGCGGGCCGCTCGAACGGTGCCGTCCGTCGATCCGTCGTCGATGACGAGGATCTCCAGCTCATCGACGCCCTCGATCGCGCGGGGAATCGACTCGAGAACCGTGGGAAGCGTCGCTTCTTCGTTGAAACAGGGTATTTGGACGAAGACCTTCACGGTTGCCTCCCACGCATGTCTTTCACATCAGCCTCCTCGCGTCGCTTTGGCGACCGCCCTTCGCTTCGGCCGGCGGAGCGGCGACGTCGGCTGTTGGATCGCCTAAATCGGACCGCCTGCCCTTCTGAATTCGACGGTCCAATCGCCTGGATTGAAACAGGCTGACGCTTGAGCGATTGTCGTCACAGCCTTTCAAGGGTACCATCCAGTAGTCTGATTGACATGAAAATCTCGGTCATCGGGTGTGGCTACCTCGGCGCCGTGCATGCCGTCGCCATGGCCAGCCTCGGCCACAACGTTGTGGGCATTGACAGCAACCGCGCCAAAATTTCGTCGCTCTCATCCGGGCAGCCGACGATTCTAGAGCCCGGATTCGCGGACCTGCTCAGGGAAGGCCTGGATTCCGGCCGGCTGGCCTTCTCCGCCGACCCCGAGGCGGCCGGGGGCGCCCAGGTCCATTTCATCGGAGTCGGGACCCCGCAGAGACCGGATTCGCACGCAGCCGACCTCGCCTTCCTCAACGACGCCGTCGATTCGCTCCTCCCCTGTCTTCGCGAGGGCGACGTCGTGGCGGGAAAGTCCACGGTGCCCGTGGGGACCGCGGCGGCGCTCGAGCCTCGCATTCGACGCGCGGGGGCCTGCCTCGTCTGGAATCCCGAGTTCTTGCGGGAGGGATCGGCGGTCAGGGACACCCTCGAGCAGGACCGGCTGGTCTACGGCCTGTCCCGCGAGGAATCGGATTCGCGCGCGGGCCGCGACGCGCTCGACGAGTGCTATGCCGCGCTTCTCGCCGCGGGCGTCCCCCGCCTGACGATGGACTTCGCCACCGCCGAGCTCGTCAAGGTCGCGGCCAACTCCTTCCTCGCAACCAAGATCTCCTTCATCAACGCCATGTCCCAGGCCTGCGACGCCACCGGCGCCGACGTCGTCGAGCTCGCCCGAGCCCTGGGATTCGACGAACGCATCGGACGCCTCTTCCTGCGGGCGGGGATAGGGTTCGGCGGCGGCTGCCTGCCGAAGGACATCCGCGCGCTGCGGGCTCGGGCGGAGGAGCTCGACCTGCGCGAGGCCTTCCGATTTCTCGCCGAAGTCGAGCGCATCAACGACGGCCAGCGGGCTCGAACCGTCGGAATGCTCGAGGGCCTCACAGGCGGCCTCGAAGGCCGCAAGGTCGCTGTTCTGGGAGCGACGTTCAAACCCGACACGGACGACATCCGCTCCTCGCCCGCGCTGAGCATCGCGTCTGCGCTCGTCGAACGGGGGGCGCGCGTGACGATCTCAGACCCGGCGGCTTCGGCGGAGGCAGTCGCAGCCGAGGTCGAAGGCGCAGCGTTCTTCGCCGACGCCGAGGCCGCCGTCGCCGGCGCCGAGGCAGTGCTTTTGTGCACGGAATGGGAACAGTACGTACGGCTCGACCCCGCCCGAATCGGGGAGCTCGTGAGCGAGCGCGTCGTCGTGGACGGGCGCAACGCCCTCGACCCCGACGCGTGGAAGCGCGCCGGGTGGGAGTATCGAGGCGTCGGCAGGCGCTGAGCCAAGAGTTCCGGCAGCCGAACAGAAAGCGGCGGTCAGACAAAACAGATAGACTTGCCCAACGATCGATCTTTCTTGCCCATTGACAGAGGAGAGGAAACGCATGCGCGTTCTCATCACGGGAGGCGCCGGCTTCATCGGCGCGAACTTCGTTCATTCCACGGTCGAGTCGATGCCCGACGCCGACGTCGTCGTCCTCGACAAACTGACCTATGCGGGGAACCCGAAGTCCATCGAGGGGCTGGACCGCGTCGAGCTGGTCGTGGGCGACATCGCGGACCCCGACACCGTGGACCCTCTGGTCAAGGACGCCGACGTCGTCGTCAATTTCGCCGCCGAGTCGCACAACGACAACTCGCTGAACGACCCGAGCCCGTTCATCCGCACGAACATCGAGGGCACCTTCCGGCTTCTGGAGGCCGTTCGCCGCCACGGAACGCGTTTCCACCACATTTCCACCGACGAGGTCTACGGCGATCTGGAGATCGGCGAGCCTCGCCGGTTCTTGCCCGGCGACCCGTACGCGCCGTCGAGCCCCTACTCCTCGTCAAAGGGCGCCTCGGACCTGCTGGTGCGCGCATGGGTGCGTTCTTTCGGCGTCCCCGCAACGATCTCAAACTGCTCGAACAACTACGGCCCCTATCAGCACGTCGAAAAGTTCATTCCGCGCACGATCACAAACATGATCGACGGAATCCGCCCGCGCGTCTACGGAACGGGCGAGCAGGTGCGCGACTGGATCCACGTGCGCGACCACAACACCGCGGTGTGGGAGATCATTGACAAGGGCCGCATCGGCGAGACCTACCTGATCGGGGCCGACGGCGAGAAGAACAACCTCGAAGTCGTTCAGATGATCCTCGCGGAATTCGGCCGCGAGCCCGACGATTTTGACCACGTCAACGACCGCCCCGGCCACGACCAGCGCTACGCGATCGACAACTCCAAGCTCGTCGAGGAGACCGGTTGGAGCCCGAGCTTCGCCGATTTCGCGGCCGGTCTGCACGACACCGTCGAATGGTACAAGGCCAACGAGGACTGGTGGCGTCCGCAGAAGGAGAACGTCGAGGCCAAGTACGCCAAGACCGGGCAGTGAGCAAAACCAGGCGGCGCGACGTCTGCCGGAACCGAGGTCGGTTCGGAGGCGGCCGCGACTGACCAGGCTCGGCAGACGCAAAGCGGCTGCGACCGGTGCAGGGTCAGTCGCAGCCGCTTTGCGCAGCCGGATCAGCCTCGGCGAACGCCGAAGGTGTCGACCCGGTTTCCGTCCCAGTCGCCGACGAACGCCCTGTCGCCGACCCGTCCGTAATCGACGACGCGGTCGGCGACGCCGTTGTGGAGGCTCTTGGAGACGTAGAAGGTCTTGCCGCGGCGCACCGCGAGCGCGTCCTTGGCCGATCCGCCGAAGTGCCCGACGAAGACTTCGTCGTCGGCCCTGCCGTAGGGAACCACCCTGTCCGCCGGGCCAGAAGACATCGTGTTGCGAATGTGATACTCGTTGCCTCGCCGCACGGCGAAGGTGTCGCGGCCGTCGCCGTCCCAGTCGCCGACGAGCACGACGTCGCCCGGTTTGCCGTAGGCGATCGCGTAATCGGCGGTCGTCGCGCCGACCCTGTTGGAGACGTGGAAGACGTTGCCTCGGCGTATTGCGAGCGAGTCCTTGCCGTCGCCGTCCCAGTCGCCCACATAGTACTCATCGCCGGGAATCCCGTAGGCGGCGGTGAACTTCGGAGCCGCCGTGGGCGCGCTGACGTTGTTGACGGCGAAGGTGTTGCCCCTGCGCAGGGAAACCGTGTCTTTGCCGTCGCCGTCCCAGTCGCCCACAATCTCGGTGTCGGAACTCAACCCGTAGGTGAAGGTGTGGGTGGCGTTGCCGCTCCACGCGTTGTTGAGGTAGTAGGTCGGGGACGACGGCTTGGGCTGGGGCTGGGGCGCCGCGGCTGCCCCGCTCATGATCCGCTGGTACTTGGCCGCCGTCGCCGCCCGGATTTGATCGAGGTACCCGTAGATCGCGCCGGGGCAGGAAGTGGACTTGACGTCCTTGTGTCCGACGATGCGGGGAAGGGCGCTTCCCGCAGGAAGCGCGGCGCCGGTGCCTCTCGGAACCGTCATCGTGCCTCGGCTGTTCGGATTGACGCCGCCGAGAACGAAGCGCGCGGCGATGACGTCGGAGAAGGTTTCGCGGATGAGCGGTGTGACGCTTGCCGCCGAACTGTAGGTGCCTAAAACCGAGACCCCGAAGGTGCCCTGGTTGCGGGGGGCGGCATGCGCGCCGGTCACCACTTTGCCGTGCGGGGCGGCCAGGGTGCCCGAGCGGCCCTCCCAACGCCCGCCGTACTTGTCGATGAGAACGTTGTATCCGATGTCGCCCCATCCGCGGGTGATCGAGTGGTAGCTGTAGATGCCCCGAATAGTCGCCGGCACTTGCGCCTGGCTGTAGTTGTTCGACCCCGCCGTGTGATGGATGATCGCGCCCTCAAAGTTCTCGTAAGAGCGCGGCCACGACATTTTCCTCTCGTCGGCTCCCCATGCCGAGCGCGGGTGGATGCGTGCGAGGTTGTCGGCGGCGGCGATCTGCGGAGTCGTCAGTTGCCGCGCCGCGGGCACATTGGCCTTCGCCGCAGCGCCGGCCTGGCCTTGTGGAGAGGCCTGTCCCTGCGGGGAGGCCGCTGCAGCCGGGCCGCCGAATTGCGACGTCGAGGCTACGCCCGTCGCTTTGCCCGAGAGGATCGACCGCTTCTCGTCGGGGTTGGCGACCGGGGCGGTCAGGCTCGCGGCCGCAGGCTGTTGAGCCGCCGCGACCTTTTGGACGTCTGCGACCTCTTTGGTCGGCCCCTCGCCGTTGACGAGGTTGACGGCAAGCCCGGCGGGAAGGCTGCCGCTTCCCTTGATGCGGATCTGAACGCCCGTCGATCCGCCGGAAACGTTGGCCTCCGTTCCGGGGCGCCCGTCCTCGCCCTCTTCGACCGATAGGACGTACCAGTCCGACCATCCCTTGGCGTCCAATGTGCGCATTTCGACGGTGGCGCCGCTCGGCAAGGACTGGCCCTTGTTCCATGTCAGGCCGGCGACGGCGAATTCCTCGACGGAGAGCGGTTCGGAGACGAAAAGGTAGCCGTTGGGAGGTTTTGTCGGATCGGCCTTCTGGACCGATTCGGCCTGCGGCCCCTCCTGCGCGGGCTCGGATTGAGCGGGCTGCGGCTGCGCCTGTTCGGGCTGCTGCGCCGGCTGAGGCGCCCCGCCCTGCTGCGAATCGGCGGGGTTCTGGGCAACCTGGTTCTGCGCAGAATCCGTTTGCGTCTGCTGCACGGAAGGCTGCTGCGCCGCCGGCGTGCTTTCCGTCAAGCCCTCGGCGCCGTCCGTTTGCGCTGAGCCTTCGGGTTGCCCGGACCCTTCGGGTTTCGCGGAATCGGTCGGCCGCGCGGAGCCCACGGACCGCCCACGTCCGTTGGCCGAAGCGCCGAGGCCGTTCGCCCGGCCTGCCCCGGTCGAAGCCAGGCGGGCGCCGTCCGAAGTCCGGGAGGCAAAGCCGCTTCCGGC
>NZ_DBHHEV010000003.1:37400-53867 GCF_057238965.1 Peptidiphaga sp. | reverse complement strand
TGCGGATGCAGGCGCATCTGCCTGGGTTCCGAATTCTGCGCCGGCCTGAGCTTCGGATTCATTGTCCGTTCCAGCGCCCGAGGCGGCGGCAACTTCCGAAGCCGTCAGGGCGGCGTCCTTGCCAGTCTGAGTCAAGGAGCCCGAGCCGTCTGTGATGGCAAGAGTCTGTGTTTTCTCCGAGCCGCTCCGCGGGGTCGTCGGAACGCTGCCGTCGGCTGCCCCGGCCAGGCCGGAAGCGGACGACGCGCGGTCGGCGGCAGCCGCCGCCTGGTTGACGGCAGCCGATGCATTTCGCGCCCCGGCGACCGGATTTTCTGAGGCGAACACGGGAGTGCTCACGAAGATAAGCGACGCGGCCAACGAAAGGCCGGCGAAGCGTCGAATGGTCATATTTGATCCTCCAATTTTTCTCCCTCCAAAAGAGAAACGGTAATCCACCATACATCACAGACTTAACAGAATGCACATTTGTCACATTCGCAACATTTCAGCCTAAATGTACACCATGTGAGGTATAAGCGCACACGAACCGATGCGGCTTTGCCACAGCCACACAGGCCGCATTTCGTCATGTTTACAGGCACCCCAAAGGCCCCTGCAAGCCTCGGCGACGTCCACCGAACCCGAAAGCGCCCACAAACACCGCCGGACACCCGGACGCAACGGCCACACCCGTCAAGCATCTCGGCGCGCCAGGGCGTCTCTGCACCGTCCACAGGATGCCTCAGCAGGGCCCATAGCCTCGCGGCGATTGGCGGGGCGGCCTCGGCAAAACGCGAAAGCCCCGGATTTCGCTGCACTGCCAGCCTCATCGCAACATCGACGCACCCGCCTTCAGATCCGCAGTTGCAATGTCCAGGCACTTTTCCGAACGCTCAACCCAAGCCAAGCCACTTTTCTTGGAATTTCACTCCGGAAACTCGGCGCTTACCCCTAAAGGGCACACAAAATCGGGCTTCGACGCCCGCCATAGCTCACGCCGGCCTTCCGCACGGCGCCCACTTCCCTCGCCTCGCCGCGACGGCTATTTCTCGCCTCGCCGTGACAAGCGGACAAGCAGCTCCTCCCGCGCTTTCAGCCCGGCTCGCAGCGCCCAGCGCAACGGCGCCTGCCAAGGCTTGGAGTAAACCCCGTCGAGGTATCGGGCGGCCGAACGATGGTGCGCGCGGATCATGTTCTCTGGCTTGTTCCGCCAGCTTGCGCCCTGATCGTGCACCACTTCGGCGTCGGGGATGAAAACGCTCTGCCACCCCGCAGAGGCCAGCTGCTCTCCCAGCGTCGTGTCCTCGAAGAACATGAAGTACGACTCGTCGAACCCGCCGACGGCGTCGAATGCCTCGCGCCGAAGCAGCAGGCACGAGCCGGAGAGCCAGTCGACGACATGGGCCCGCGTGGTGTCGGCGTTTTCGCGATAGGCTCGCGAGAACGGGTTGTTCGGCCAAACTCCGCCCAAAAGCGCATGCCCGACGCCGGAAACGAGCCGCGGGAACTTGCGGGCGGAGGGGTAGACGGTTCCCGCGCGATCGCGCACAAGCGGCCCGAAGGCTCCCCCGCGAGGCCACGCGGCCGCGGCGGCGATCAGCTTGTCGATGGCGCCGGGCAGAAAGACGACGTCGGGGTTGACCACGACGATCCACTCGGAGTCCCGCGAATCAAGCGAACCCTCGCCGGAAGGCGCACGTGAAAGGCCAGATTCATTCGCGGCGGGAAACTCGACGTCCGCACCGGCCAAGCCCTGAACGTCGGCCGGCCCTTGTGCCTTGAGCGGCCGCCTGTCGAGCGATCCCGCAGCCGGGCCGGGCGCAGCCGCGCTCTGTTCGCGCAGCGCTTTCACACCGCGGTTGACAGCCGTTCCATAACCGAGGTTCCGGCCCGGCCTGAGGACGGCGGCGCCATAGATCCGCCCCACGGCGTCGACCATTTCAGCTTCGGTCCCGTTGTCGACGACGACGACGTCGACGGCCCTGCGCGTGGCCTCGCCGACGGACTCCGCCCACAATGCGAGCTCCTCCCCCGGGTTGAAGGCGACGGTGACAATCCTCAGGCGTTCGGTGTTCACTGAATAAGACTAACCTCCCGCAGCGCTTCGCGTTTCCAGAGTCCGTCTCCCAGCCGTTCCGAGGCGGAGGGAAGGGCGCCGCAACTCCATGCCTCGAAGCACGGCTCTACGCCCCGAAGCAAGGCTCCACGCCCCGAAGCACGGCTCCATGCCTCGAAGCACGGCTCCACGCCCCGAAGCACCGCAGCTTTCGACCTCGTTCTCAATTCGGACAATGCCCGCTTTTCAAGCGCCTCCGCTCCGAACTCCACGCACTCCGCGCGACTGCGTTCCAAGCTGCACGCCGCCGGCGAGCACCGCACACCCAAGAATCTTGCCCCCATTCGCGCAGACCCGCGGCGGTTTGGGCATCCTCCGCACTCGCCTCCGGGATCCGGCCCCGTTCGCACAGACCCGCCGCCCGGGACCGGCGAGCACCGCACACCCAGGAATCTGGGCGAATGCACACCCTCTCACCCTCGACTGTGTCAAGCCTCCAACCACTGTGAAAACCGCTACATTTCGCGGAAGACGCTTACGTCGGCAGTCATCGGCCACGTCTGCACATTTGGGTCGGATGACCCGCGGGTGTTCTCGGACTTTAACCCGTTACTTCACCGTCCACACTTATCGACATCGATGTCGGCCTCGGTCTCACAACTCCCCAACGGCAAGCATTCCCCGCTCTCCCACAGGAACGGCACGTACTATTGGCAAGGTGAGTAGAAAACAACGCGATGCCGCCCATATGGCGGCCGGCCGTCGATCACGGCACATTTTCAGGATCGCGGCACTGTGCCTTTCCGCGCTCCTGCTGACAGGTGCTTCGGCCCTTGTTTTCATGTACTTCCGCCTGAACGGCAACATCGAGAAGTACGACCCGCGGAAAGACCTCGGCAGCGATCGCCCAACGATCGACAAGCAAGCCGGAAAGTCGGTGAATTTCCTCCTCATCGGATCGGATTATCGCAGCGGGGATTCGGACGTGGACGGAGCCGGGTCTTCAGGCGACGTGGTCGGAATGCGCTCAGACACGACGATGCTCGTGCATGTTTCCGCGGATCGCAAACGAGTCGAAGTCGTCTCCATCCCCCGCGACACCCTCGTCGACATTCCCGAATGCAATGTGAGAGACAAAGACGATGACGACAAAGTCCTCTACACGACCGAACCGCAAAAGAACGCTCGATTCAACACCGCCTTCGCCAAAGGCGGGGCCAAGCTCAACACCGGTTCGGCAGCGGCATGCACAATGAAAACAGTTGAGAAGCTGACCGGGAAAAGGCTGCGCATCGACAATTTCATGGTTATCAACTTCGCCGCTTTCAAGGGAATCGTGAACGAGCTTGGAGGAGTGCCTTCTTACTTCGCTGAGGACGTCAACGACAAGGAGGCGGGCCTCAAAGTCAAGGCGGGATGCCGCCTTCTCGACGGCGACCAGGCGCTGGCCTTGGCCCGAGCCCGCAAAAGCCTGGGCGACGGCTCTGACCTCGGCAGGGTGAGCAGACAGCAGGAGCTAGTCAAAACCATTATGACTGAGGCGATGGACCTTGACCTGGTGGGGGATGCGAGCAAGCTGTACAGCATCCTCGACGCCACCACTAAAAACATCGCCGCGAACAAGGAATTCGGAGACATCCGCAATCTCGCAGGCCTAGCCTCTTCTCTCCAGAACGTCGCCCCGAGCGACGTCAAATTCCTCACGATGCCTTTCGAGCACAAGGGCGCCTACGTCGTCCCGCGCAAAGAGGCGGACAAACTTTGGGCGAGCATAGCCAAAGACAAGCCCGTGACGATGACGGTCGACCCGGCCGAGGGCACCGTCACGGACAGCGAGTCCCCTTCCCAAACTCCGGCGAACCCGGGAGGAAGCGCGGAGAATGCCGCCAAAGAGAGCCCGGCGTCGCCCGAGGCCTCCCAGTCGGCTAAGAAGCCTTCGCCCTCAAGCACGAAGACCCCGGTTTGCACTAGGAACAACGCCAAGTAAGCGGGTGCCCTATGACACAGCCTCCGTCCTTCGAGCCTGCCAAAAAAGCCGCGCGCCCAGACTCCTCGGGAGCCAAGGAAGTGGTCAGCGGCCGCTCCGGCGGCACGGGCAGCACGTCTGAGCAGCTTCAAGAGTGGGCTGCCATCGACGGTCGCCCGCCGCGACGTCAGCGCTCTCTGCTCGAAAAAGAACTCGGAATCGACCCGAACGAGCAGCGCGGTTCGGCGTCGCAGTCCGGTTCGGCGTCGCAGCGCGTTTCTCGCTCCCGGTCGGGGGCTGCCGAGCAGCTTGGCTCCGCCCCGCAAGGCAGGTCCCTTCAACAGCCCGGTTCCGCTCAGCAGGCAGGGTCCGCAACGTCGGCTTCCGAGGCCTCTCACAGCGCACGCCGCTCCGGGTCCACGAGCGTCGCCCGGCCCGGAGGAAGCGCGCGGCGCCTTGACGACGATCCCGCCGCGGGCGCCTCTCGCCCGTCCCAGCCTTCTTCCTACCCTCCCGCCTCGCGGGGAGGGCCGTCGGCGTCGTCGCAGCGGCCTTCGGGCGGCGCCTCCGCCTCCAATCTGTCAGGCTCTCAGAGTCCACAGAGACCGGACTCGCTCGGCGGGCGGCCCCTTCCGGCTCCGACCGAGCCTTTCCGGGCGGCCCAGCCACAGGGCCCGACCGAGCCGCCGCGCGGCCCCACACAGCCGCCGCAAGGCCCGACGGAATCGGGAGGCGGGCTCTATCCGCCGTCGAAGCCTCGCCGCAGGCACCCTTGGCGTCGGCGCATAGGCATCGCCCTCGTCGTCCTTCTGGTGCTTCTCATCGCCTGGCCGGCGTATCTCATCCATTACGGAAACTCGAAGCTCCACGACGTCGATGCGCTTTCCGACAAAGCCGACACCCCTGGCACGACGTACCTCGTGGTCGGCTCCGACAAGCGCGAGAAGGGCGCGATCGACGATCCCACCGCCGGGCAGCGTTCGGACACGATCATGCTCCTGCACGTCCCCGAGTCCGGGAAGCCCGCTCTCGTCTCCCTTCCCCGCGACGCCTACGTGACAATCCCTGGCAACAACGCCGGCAAGCTCAACGCGGCCTATTCGATCGGCGGGCCCAAGCTGCTCGTGCGCACCGTCGAGGAATTGAGCGGCCTGAAGGTGGACCATTACATCGAGGTTTCCATGGGCGGGGTCCAATCCCTCGTCGAGGCCGTCGGCGGAGTCAACCTCTGCTACGACGCCGACGTCAACGACCGCGACTCGGGCCTGGTGTGGACAAAGGGCTGCCACGACGCCGACGGCCCCACAGCCCTTGCCTTTTCGCGAATGCGCAAAGCCGACCCTCTCGGGGACATCGGCCGAGCGCTCCGCCAGCGTCAGGTCGTCTCGAAGGTCGTCTCCAAAGCGGCCTCGCCCTCCACGCTCATCAACCCGATGCGCCAGCGTTCCCTCGTCGGCACGGTGGCCGAGCATCTGACCGTCGACCCCGACACCGGCATGGTCGCCCTGGGCAAGGCGGGATTGAGCATTCGCGGCGTCATGGGCCCCGACGGGCTGATGGGCGCGCCGCCCATTTCGAGCATGAACTACCGGGTGGGCCAGCAGTCGGCCGTGCGCCTCGATCCCGCCAAGATTGACGGGTTCTTCGAAAAGCTCCGCAACGGGACTCTGACGTCGTCCGATTTCTTTTCCCCTCTGTAAGGGCGGAATCGCCTTAGCGGCGGGTGCGGTCGGCTCCAACAGCGCACCGAATCGCTGCGACGGCGGGAACGCATTGCGACAGCGCGCTTCGCCGCCGTAAGGACATTCGCCAGCCGTTCAGCCCGATGCGGACCGTTCAGCCCTCGAGCTTGCGGCGCAGCGCGGCCCCTTTGGCCTTGGCCGTCTTCCTGAGCCCGTCCTGGAATTCCGCCATTCGATCGCGAACGTCCCGGTCCGCCGGGGCGCTGCCGACGATGCGCGCGGCGAGAAGCCCGGCGTTCCGGGCCCCGGCAATCGACACCGTCGCCACCGGCACGCCCGCGGGCATTTGGACGATCGACAGGAGCGAGTCCATTCCGTCAAGATGCCGCAGCGGCACCGGGACGCCGATGACGGGCAACGGCGTCAAGGCGGCGAGCATCCCCGGAAGATGGGCCGCGCCCCCCGCGCCCGCGATGATCGCGCGAAGCCCCCTCTCGCTTGCCTTGCGCCCATATTCGACCATGTCTTCGGGCATCCGGTGAGCCGAGACGACGTCGACCTCGTAGGCGATACCAAACTCGTCAAGCGCCGCGGCGGCGTCTTCCATGACCTTCCAGTCCGAATCCGAGCCCATGACGATTCCAACGATTGCGTTCATGCCTTGATTTTCTCACGAGGAGCTCGGGTCCGCTTCCTTGCGAAGGGTGCGCAGCCGCTTCCTCGCGAGAAGATTCGCGGCCGCCTCCGCGAAGGGCGCGCGGCACCGCTGCGGTTCCCGCGCCGTTGCGCTTCGGGCATGCGCGGCCGCGGCTCCCGCCTCTTCTCCGTCTGGGAATCGCGGGTTCAGTCGAGCGCGGTCGCGCCTGTCGCTGGCGCACCGCGCCCCGCCAGCGCCTCGACCGTCTCGCGCGCTTGGGCTCTCGCCGCGTCGAGATCGTCGCCGCACACGGTGACGTGGCCCAGCTTGCGGCCCGGCCTCACCTCCTTGCCGTACACGTGAATCTTCGCCGAAGGGTGCAAGGCCATCGCCTCGGGGTAGGCGTCGCGGGGGTCCTCGAGCTCCGAGCCGAGCAGGTTGACCATCACGGCCCAAGGGGCCAGCAAGTCCGTGGACCCAAGGGGAAGGTCAAGCACGGCCCGGAGGTGCTGCTCGAATTGGCTCGTCACCGCGCCTTCGATCGTCCAGTGGCCGGAGTTGTGCGGACGCATCGCCAGCTCGTTGACCAGAATGCGCCCGGCGTCGTCGACGAACATTTCGACGGCGAGCATCCCCACCACGCCAAGCTCCTCGGCCACGGCCTTCGCGATGTCGGCGGCGCGCCCGGCGACGTCGGAAGAAACCCGCGCGGGCGCAATGGTTTCGGCGCACACTCCCCCGCGCTGGATCGTTTCGACGGCGCACCAGCTTGCGATCTCGCCGCCTGGGCGACGGGCGACGAGCTGGGAGATCTCGCACGTGAAGGGCACGAGTTCCTCGATGAGCAGCCCCTCGCCTCCTGCCGCATCCAGCCACTGGCCCAAAGGCGCCGACGTCTCGCATCGGCCGTCGGGCGCCAGCCTGATTTCGGCGACGCCCTTCCCGTCGTACCCGTCGCGCGGCGTCTTGACGACGGCCCGCCCGCCGAGCTCTCGCAGCGCGGACGCGATCTCTTCGTCGTTCCTCGCGGCGAACCAGCGCGGGCACTCGATTCCCGCGTCGGTCAGCCTTCGCCGCATGAGCAGCTTGTCCTGAGCAAAGGCGAGCGCCGACGCTCCCGGGCGCACGGGGGCGACGTCAGCCGCCGCGGCAAGGATCTCGTCCGGCACGTGCTCGTGTTCCACGGTCACTGCGTCGACGCCGCGTGCGAGAGCAAGGACGGCGTCGGCGTCGTCGGCCGCTCCGACGACGGAAAGCGGAACGACTTGGCCCGTGGCGCCGTCGGGCGCTTCGACCAGAGCGCGCAGCTCGATTCCCAGGGCGATGGCCGCTTCCTGCATCATGCGGGCAAGCTGGCCTCCGCCCACTACGCCGACCCGCGGCGCGCCCGCCACGGCCCCTGTCCCGACGACTTTGCTATCGGACACGTTCCCTCCTGTGTTTTTCACATTTCAGCCTATGTCTTTTTCCCATTATCCCCGGTTACACTTACGTGGTGCTGTCGAATCTCATAAGCAAACTTCTGCGGGGCCAGACTTTCCGAGAGTGGTTTGTCGAGTTCTTACAGTTTTGCACCGTGGGCTTGGGCGCCTACATCGTCGACGTCGGCCTTTTCAATCTTTTGGCCTACTCGCTTCCGATCGACCTTCCCGGCGACAAATCGCTCACCGCCAAGATCGTCTCCGTGACCGTTTCCGTGATCTTCGCCTGGGTCGCCAACAGGCTGTGGACGTTCAAAAAGAGGCGCAGCGAGAACAAGGGGCGGGAATTCGCCATGTTCGCGCTCGTGAACCTCGGCGGCCTGGTCATCGCCCTCGGCTGCCTGGGCTTTTCCCGCTACGTCCTGCATTTGACGACCCAGTTTGCGGACAACGTCTCCGGCAACGTCGTCGGCCTCGTGCTCGGCACAGCCTTCCGGTACGTCATGTACCGCTATTTCGTGTTTGCCCCGGCCTCTCACGACAAGAAAGTCGCCGCTCGCGGCGCAAGGGCCGCCTGCGTTTAAAGAAAAAAGCTTCGACAAGTCCGACGGCTTGTCGTCGGCGCCCGCGACAGACCCTGGGCAAACCGGTCCAGACCTCGGACGATGTCCCTATCGCCGCCGCCTGCGCGCGCCCACCGAGACGATTGCCCCGGCCGGGAGGATATCCTGCGGATTGATCGACTTTGGGACGGCGTTGAGGGTCAGCCGGAAGATCGGCGGCGCCGCCTGCGCCAGCTCGAGCCTGCCGCCCGCGCCCTCGGCGAGGCTGCGCGCCAGCGGAAGGCCGATTCCAGTTGAGCCGCCGGTCGAGACGCCCTTGTTGAAGATCGCATCGACAAGGTCCTCGCGTATGCCCTCGCCTTCGTCGGAGATGTCGATCACCACTCCCTTGCCGACTTTCCGCGCCGCGACTTTCGTCGTCCCCCCGCCGTATTTGAGGGAGTTCTCGATGAGGGTCGCGACGATCTGCGCGAGGGCGCCGGGCGTTGCGAGAACGGCCACTCCGGCGTCGTCCTCGAATACGAGGCGTCTGTCGGCCTTGGCGAAAGAGCGCTCCCACTCATCGGACTGCTGTTCGAAGAGCTTGGAGAGGGAAACCGCCTCGGTGCTGGCCTCAACCGCGCGGGAGGAGCGCAGCAGATCGGCGACGACGCCGGTGAGCCGCTCCACCTGTTCCAGGCACGAGGCGGCCTCCTGACGGACCTCCTCTTGCTCGGAAAGGTACTCGATCTCCTCAAGCCGCATCGACAAGGCGGTGAGCGGCGTGCGCAGCTGGTGCGAGGCGTCCGCGGCGAACTGCCTCTCGGCGGCGATGCGCCCGGCCATGCGGTCCGCGGTTCTCACGAGCTCCTCGTAGACGAGGTCGATCTCCTCTATTCCGGATTTCTTCATGCGCGGGCTCGCCTGACCGGCGCCGATCTGCTCCGCGGCCGCGGCGAGGTAGATGAGCGGCGCGGATATTTTCCGCGACTGACGGCGCGCCAAAGCGACGGCCACAAGGAACGACACCGCGACGGCGGCCCCGCCAAGGGAGATGAACAAACCGATCCTGCGCCACACAGCGCTTCGCTCTATGCCCACCGTCACCTGCGCCCCCGAGGTTCCCGTGGCCGTGTGCTCGATGGCGTCCTCGTCGGTTTGCGCGCCGACTTCCGCCTTCTCCCCCGAGATCGCGACACGGACGAACATGGGGTATGTCGCGCCATCGACGGTCGCGCGCATGACGTCGAGGGGCAGGACGTCGAAGTTGCCCTGCTGCCCTCTGCCCTTCAGCCCTTCGCGCTGATCCGAGACGTTCTTGTCGACGACGTTGGCGATCTGCGTCGCCCGGCGATGGACGTCCTCGTCCGCGCTGCGAAGGATGTAGAGCGAGCCCAAGGCCATACCCGGCAGGCCGAGCAGGAGGACGGCGACCGTCACGGCGACCGTCGTCATCGTGAGGGCCCGCCTGCGCATCGCTCACTCCCTTTCGAGACGGAATCCCACTCCGCGCACCGTCGAAATGTAGCGCGGATCCGAGACGGAATCCCCGAGCTTCCGGCGCAGCCACGAAACGTGCATGTCGAGCTTCTTCGAGGCGTCGTCCTCCGGCGCGTCCCACACGTCCCGCATGATGTCAGCGCGGGAAACCGCCTGCCCGGCGTTGCGCGCGAGGACCACGAGCAGGTCGTACTCCTTGCCGGAGACCCCGAGTTCCGTCGTTCCTCGGACGACCCTGTGGGCGGGAACGTCGATGACCAAATCCTGGACGCGGATGACGTCGCTCTCGCTGGCTTCGCTTCGGCGCAGCACTGCACGCACCCGCGCGAGAAGCTCGGCGAGGCGGAAAGGCTTGGTGACGTAGTCGTCGGCTCCGGCGTCGAGGCCGACGACCATGTCGACCTCTTCCGAACGGGCCGTGAGGATGAGAATCGGAAATATCCACCCTTGGGAGCGTGCATGGCGTGCGACGTCAAGGCCGTCCATGTCGGGAAGGCCGAGGTCCAGGATGGCGACGTCCACGCCGCCGCCCATCGCCTCAATGGCGTCCCGGCCGGTCTCCGCCAAATGCACGTCGTATCCCTCCCGCCCGAGGGCGCGCAGGAGTGGTCCGGAGATCGCGGTGTCGTCCTCTACAAGAAGCATCTTCGTCATGAGCTGATTCTAATGCAATTCCGTTACAATTTGCCTGCCCGTCTTAGGAAATCTTTACTCTTAAAACACCGAGTCGCAGGCCGCCGCTTTCCGAGGGCTTAACGGCGCTCCCAGTTCATAAAGAACGCATACCCAAAAGGCCGTCCCTTCGCTTGCGTACAAGCCGATCCCCCGCCCGGGCGGCCGCCCGAATCGCGGCAGTTTCCTCTAGCGTCGCGCAAGCGCCGGGCGCTCGCCCAAGCAAAGGGCCGTCACGACGAGGGCATCCTCCGCACCTCGACCGCTTCGATCTTTCCGAAACCTTGAAGATTCGGGCTTCCGGCCTGAACGAGGGTGTAGCGGCCGGGCACGAGCGAACGCAAGGTTTCCGCGGTTTCGCTGTCGGTCAGGATCGTCCCCGATTCGGCGACGTCGACCAAACGCGAAGCAAGGTTGACCTTGGGCCCGAAAATGTCGCCAAAGCGCGAGACGACGCCTCCCCACACGAGGGAGGCTCGCACCGGGAGCATGCCGGGCACCTTCCGCAGTTCGTCCACGACGTTCGTCACCACCCGCGCGCCGGTGTCGAGGTCGTCGGCGATGTAGAGAAAGGCGTCTCCGATGCTCTTGACCACCCGCGCGCCGTGGGCGTGTATGGCCATGCGGCAGGTGAAGTCGAACTCCTCGACGAGCTCGATGAACTCGGCCGACCCCAGCTCGTTCGATCGATTCGTGAAGGCCACCATGTCGATGAATCCGAAGGCCCTGCGCAGGGTGACGTCGGAGGCCTCGGTCAACTCCATCTGGGAGACTTCCGTCTCGCTGCGTCGGAGAAGGGCGACCATGTGGCGCCTCCACGAGTATTCCATCTGCCGACGCAGATAATCCTCGTAGTCGACAATGTTGTCGAGGACCCAGAACCTGGCCGAGATCCCGTCAAGCCCGAGTTCCCTGCGCGCATAGTCGACGAGCACCTCGTGCTGCCAAAGAACGAGGCGGTCGGACATGTGGGATTGGGCGCGATTGAGCGATTCCAACGTTTCGTGGGTCAGCAGGCCCGAGCGAAGCGCCTTCGCGTGAAGCCGCATGGCGTCGACGTCGCCGTCGGTGAATATCCGTTTCTCGCGACTCTCCGAGACCGTGGGAAAACCCATGGCCAGCCAGAAGCGGAGGGCCGTTTCGACGTCGAGCCCCGCGAGCTCGGCCGCCTGCAGGAGGGAATATCGCTCCCCTCCGCCGAGCATGCCGCGCGCATGCCGTTCGACGGTGTTGAGAGGCATGCTTTCATCGACCGACCGGCTCTCATCGTCCTGCCGCCTCTCATCGATCTGTCGGCTTTCGACGCCGGAAAGCCCCTTCTCGTTGCGGTCCACGGCCTCGTCTCCGGACCCGTCGTCCGTTTCCAGTCCTTTTACATCGTGCAATTGTGTCACGTACCTCCCTCGTTTTGTGCCTTCAATCACACACTATACGGCACGGCGGAGGCCCGCGTCACGCGTTGTGGATGAGCGTCGCCCGTCGAGTGGCGGCTCGGAGGAGATCGGCGCCGCCGAAAAGCAGGCAGAGACGGAAGAAACCGGCGCCTGCGCCCCAAGAGCCCATGACAACTGATCCTGGCCCCGTCTGCCGCGGCGGCCGCGCCTCAGCCCGCCGCCCTTCAGCCCAAAGACTCCAGGTCTGCCCATAAACTCCGGGTCTGCCCAAAAACTCCAAGAATTGCGCTCATGGACAGGCGGACAGCCAGCCGCGTCCCCTGCCTCGAAGAGGCGCCGGCACAACGACGCTCTTTCCCGACAGGTTCAACGACGCTCTTTCCCGGCAGGCTCAACGACGCTCATTTGCAACAGGCTCAATGACGCTCTTTCGCGGCAGGCTCCGCAAATCTTCCACGCCTCGAAGAAGCGCCGTGGATTGCGCCGGAGGAGAATGCTCCTATGGCCGCAAGGATTCGAATCGATAAACTTGGTCCATGACAAACATTCGCACCCCCAGCGCCATCGACGCACTCGCGAACGAGTACTTTCACGCAGACCTCGCTTTGTCTCCCGAAGCGGCCACCGTCGTGGGCACGGACGACGCCGACCACGGAGCCCTTTCAGACTATTCTCCCGCCGGCGTGGACGAGCAGCGCAGCTTGATATCCGGGACCCTCGCCAAGCTAAACTCCCTTCCGATCGCCGACGACGTCGATCGGATCACCGTGGCGGCGATGAACGAGCGCCTCGGGCTGGAGCTCGAGCTCATCGACTCCGGCGAGAGGTGCGGCGAGATCAACGTCATCGCCTCACCCATCCAGGGCGTCCGAGACATCTTCGACCTCATGCCCACCGAAACCGAGGCCGACTGGGACAATGTCAACCGCCGTCTCGGCGTCGTCGCCGAAGCCCTCGAAGGCTACAAGGAATCCTTGCGGCAGCGAATCGCCTCGGGGCCGCCGATCCCGGCGCGCCAGATCGAGAGGTGTGCGGAGCAGTGCGAGGGCGCCGCCGGCTCGGCCTCCCCCTTTCTCCATCTGGTGAACAAACGGCCCGAAGTCGCCGCGAACGCCGACTCGGCGCGCGTGGCCTACGGCCAGCTCGCAGATTTCCTGCGGGAGACGGCATTGCCGACGGCGGTGGAGGAAGACGCCGTGGGCCGCGAGCGCTACAGCCTCTTCTCGCGCCACTTCCTCGGCGCGGACATCGACCTCGACGAGACCTACGAATGGGGGAAGGCCGAGCTCGCGGAGATCGTCGCGGAGCAGGAAAGGACGGCGCGCGAGCTGTACGGACCCGGCGTCGGCGTGCGCGAGGTGATGGAGAGGCTGGATTCGGATCCCAAGCGCAAGCTCTCCGGCGTCGACGCCCTGCAAAGGTGGATGCAGGAGACGGCGGACGCCTCGGTTGCGGCGATGTCCGAGCATTTCGACATTCCCGAGCCGCTGCGCACGATCGAGTGCTGCCTGGCGCCGTCGGGAACCGGGATCATCTACTACACGCCCCCGACGGGCGATTTCTCGCGACCAGGCCGCATGTGGTGGTCCGTGCCTTCCGGCGTCACGGAGTTTGCGACCTGGAAGGAAAAGACCACCGTCTACCACGAAGGCGTTCCGGGCCACCACTTGCAGATCGGGCTCACAACGTACATGCGCGACTCGCTCAACGACTGGCGCCGGAACGGAACCGCGGGCGGCTGCTGGGTGTCGGGCCACGGCGAGGGCTGGGCCCTCTACGCCGAGCAGCTAATGGCCGAGCTCGGGTACATGGACGAGCTGGGCGACCGCATGGGCGTGCTCGACTCGATGCGGCTGCGCACCTCGCGCGTGGTGGTGGATCTCGGCGTTCACCTGCGCAAGAACGCCGGCCCGTGGGGCGAGGGCACGTGGGACGCCGATTCGGCGTGGCGCTTCCTGCGTGAGAACGTCGCCAGCGACGACGCCTTCCTGCGCTTCGAGCTCAACCGCTACCTGGGGTGGCCGGGGCAGGCGCCGTCGTACAAGATCGGCCAGCGCATCTGGACGCAGCTTCGCGAGGAGGCCCGGGCGAAGGAGGGCGCGAACTTCGACCTCAAGGCGTGGCACAACAGGGCCCTGTCGATCGGCTCGGTGGGCCTGGACGTTCTGCGCGAGGCCTTGGCGTGAGCGGGTCCTCACGGGGGCATGCGGGTGAGGCCGGGCATGCCGGCGATACCGGGTATGACCCAGCGGGCGAGGCCAGACGTGACCTGACGGGTGCAGCCGTGCCTGATGACCCAGCGGGCGAGGCCGGGCGTGATCTGACGGGTGCAGCCGTGCCTGATGACCCAGCGGGCGAGGCCGGGCGCAGACGATCCGCGGATCTGGCCGATGGCAAGGGTGACGCCACAGATTCGTTTGCCGAAATGCCACCTGAATTTGCCGAAATGCCACCTGAAAACGAATGGGCGAAGAAGCCGTTTGCGAATGAATCGGCGATTGATGCGCCGGGCCGGGGCTGGGTTAGCGCCGGCGCAACGCCTCAGCGGACGCGCGGCGGCAGGCTCGGCCTGACGGGAAACGGCCGGCTCCGGCTGGCTCTGGCCAGTAAATCGCCCGCGCGGCTAGCTACGCTGCGGGCCGCGGGTTTTGATCCGCTCGTCCAGGTCTCCGACGTCGACGAAGAAGCCCTCCTCGAATCGGTTCGCGGCGGGCCGGCGCAAAAGGTCCTCGCCCTCGCAACGGCGAAGGCCCGTGCTGTGGCGTATGACCCGCGCGAGGCGGCGGGGGCCGACATCGTTGTCGGCTGCGATTCGATGTTCGAGTTCGACGGCGAGGCAGTCGGCAAGCCCGGCGCCCCCGAAACGGCGCGGGAGCGCATTGCGCGCATGGCCGGGCGCAGCGGAGTCCTTCACACGGGCCACCAGATCATTCATTTGGAGAGCGGGGCGTCGCTGGGGGCGGTTTCCCACGCCGTCGTCCATTTCGCGCCGATGTCCGACGCCGAAGTCGAGGCATACGTCGCCACCGGGGAGCCGCTGCACGTGGCGGGCGCCTTCACCGTGGACGGGCTGGGCGGGCCGTTTGTCGAGAGGGTCGACGGCGACTATCACGGCGTGGTCGGCATCTCGCTGCCGCTGCTGCGCGCCATGCTGGCGAACTGGGGCGTCTCGATCACCCGGCTCTGGCAGCCGCCGGTCAAGTTGGCGGGCGATGCTACGCACTCGCCCGCTGTCGAATCTGTCTTGGCCGCCGCAGATGGCACTCCATCCGATAGCAGCATCGACAGTGGTGCCGCAGGCGTCGCCGATGCGAGCGGTGCAGCGGAAGTGCCGGCTGCCGGTTCGGGGCGTCCAAAACCCAGAGGCAAGCCACTGAGCGACAAGACACCGAGCGGCAAGCCATTGAGCGACAGGGCCCCGAGCGCCAGGCCGCTGCGCGGCAAGCCACACAGCGGCAGACGCCGAAGAGGCGCGGACGGTTTCATTTTGTGCCCCTGCGGGTCCGAACACTGGGGCTTGGCGGGCGCCGCGGGGATCCTTGCCTTCCGCGAGCGCGAATCGATCGAGGTGCTCGTGCAGCTGCGCGCCGAATGGTCGCATTCGGGCGGAACATGGTCGAACCCGGGCGGGGCGATTGGATGGTCGGAGACCCCGCTGGAGGGCGCGCTGCGCGAATTCGAGGAAGAGACGGCGATCGGCGCGGGCAGCCTCGATGTGGCCGGCAGCATCGTGCGCGATCACGGCGACTGGCGCTACACGACGTTCGCGGCCCGCTGCGAGACGGCCGAGCCCGTGCCCAACGACGAATCCCTCGCGCTCGAATGGGTGCCCCTCGACGATTTGCTGCAGGGCCGCCTCGACCGGCCCGTGCACCCCGCTTTCGCCGAAGATCTGCCGCGCCTGGCAGAGGTCATCCGCAGCGCTGCAAGCTGACCGCCCTGTCTTTCGCGGCCGTCGGTCTTTTCCCGTTCGCCAACCGGCCGTCAGCAGCCGACCGTCTTTTCCGCAGGGCCGACCGGTTCCCAGCGAACGCCCATCATTCTCTTGGTAGGCTTGGGCGCATGAGTGCAAAGAACGCGTGGGGCCGAGGCCTGGCAACTGTTTCCGACGGACGTATTCTCGACGTGTGGTATCCGGAGCTCGGATTCGGCGAACCCGCCGAGGGCGCCGACCTCGAGCTGGCCGAGACCGAAGACCAGATTCGCGCGGTCCAGACGCGGGCCGTCACGACGTCGATCGACGTCGACGCCGCTCCCGAGAACGCCGCCGACGCCTACCTGCGCCTGCACTTGCTGTCCCATCGGCTCGTGCGCCCGAACGAGATCAACCTGGAGGGAATCTTCGGCGTCCTCGAAAATGTGGCGTGGACGAATCTGGGACCCGTGGCCGTGGACAAGCTGACCGAGGTGCAGCTGCGCGCCCGCGCGGTCTGTGCGAACCTGCAGGTGCTCGGCGTCGACAAGTTCCCGCGGATGGTCGACTACGTCGTGCCTTCGGGCGTGCGCATCGCCGACGGCAACAACGTGCGCCTGGGCGCGCATCTGGCCGAGGGGACCACCGTCATGCACGCCGGTTTCGTCAATTTCAACGCGGGAACCCTGGGCAACGCGATGG
>NZ_DBHHEV010000003.1:29572-37390 GCF_057238965.1 Peptidiphaga sp. | reverse complement strand
TGATCGGTGTCGGTTCGGACATCGGCGGCGGCGGCGCCACGATGGGCACGCTCTCCGGCGGCGGCAAGGAACGGGTGCGCGTGGGCGAGCGCTCGCTCGTGGGCGCGAACGCGGGAATCGGCATCGCGCTCGGCGACGACTGCATTGTTGAGGCCGGTCTGTACGTCACGGCCGGAACGAAGGTCACAGTCCTGCCCGCCAAGGGCGAGGGCGGCGAACCGCGCGTGGTCTCGGCTCGTGAGCTTTCCGGTGCGAACAACATCCTGTTCCGCCGCAACTCGATCACCGGTGCCGTCGAGGCGGTCCCCCGCGCGGGCACGGGAATCGAGCTGAACTCGGCGCTCCACGCCAACTGACCGGTCCGCGAGTCAAGGCCGTCTGCCATTGGCTCGTGGCCCCCTCACTGACAGGTCCCGCGAATAAGCGACAGTTCCCGCACCTTAAGCGACAGGTTCCAAGCCCTAAGCCTTTTCGCCAGAGGTCTGCCCGCCACGGCGGACCTCTTTAGCGGCTTTGAGGTATTCCTCAGGATCCACGTCGTACTCGCTAAACGCCTGTGCATCGGCGATGATATCGCTCAGCGACTCATCAGCTACCCGTCGCTGCCGTTTCTGGTACTCCAGCACGTCTGTCAGGCAGAGCTGGCGGTGCCGCCGCTTCAGAAAGAACGGGATCTCACCGTCATCAAGGATGCGTATAAGCGTTGGCCGCGAAACCCCAAGCAGATCCGCGGCCTGTTGCGTTGAGAGCATCGTGTGCTGCGGAACGACTCTGACCGCCGTCCCCTGACGCATCACCTCGACTACATGCCTGAGAATGTCGACCACCTCAGCAGAAAGCTCGACGGCTTCCTTTCCCAACACCAGTCGAGCCCTTTCACTTCTTTCGACCATGGCAGTGTCGGCGAGACGCTGAAGCTTCTGACTGAACTCTGGATCGGCGTTCTGATTGAGCTCTTCGGAAAGAAATGTTCTGCTTTCAAGGGCTTCGGGCATCACTCATCCTCCTGGACGTACTGGCAAAAACAGTTAGACTTTTCGTTTTGTTCGTTTCAATCGTACTGTTCGTTTTGCCTCTGCTCCAAGATTGATAAGACTGATCCTTGTTCTTCATCGAGACAGACCCTATTCTTCATCGCAATAGATCCGACAAAGACTGAGCAAATATCTCAACAAAACCTTTGCGGCAGCTAGCCCGGTCGCTACCCCTGCCGCAGCTAGCTCCGCAACAGTGCCTCGGGCAGGCGCGGCAGGCGGCGGACAGCTTCGTCGATAGCGGAGTCGGTTGCCGTGAGGGAGATTCGCACGCGGTCGCGCCCGGCCTCGCCGTAAAAGTCGCCCGGGGCGACGACGATGCCCAGCTCGGCGCACGCCCGAACGATGTCCCAGCCTGTCGGCGCTTCTGCCACGCTGCCGCCATCGTGATTAGAACCAGCCACACCGCCGGCAGCATCGGCGCCGGAATCGCCAACCACGGTGTCAACACCGCCGCCCGCATCAGCGCCAAAATCACCAGCCACACTGCCAACCGGGTCGCCATCCACGGTGCCGCCAGCCGCGCCGCCCGGCCGTTTTGCCGCGGCCCAAATGTAAAGCCCGGCCACAGACAGCGGGTCGTTGACCAGACCCGCGGCGTCGAGCACTGCCAGGAGCTTCTCGCGCCTGCGCGCGTAGACTGCCCGCTGCTCGGCCACATGCGCGTCGTCGCCCAGCGCCCACGTCATCGCGGCCTGCACCGGTCCGGGCATGAGGAATCCCGCGTGCTTGCGGATTTCGGCAATCGGCCCGATCATCGCCGGGTCGCCCGCGAGGAAGGCCGCCCGGTAACCTGCCATATTCGACTGCTTGGAAAGCGAGTACAGGCACAGGAGGCCCGCGACGTCGCCGTCGCACACCCGCTCGTCCAGGATCGACGGCGCCTCGGGAACGTCCCACGCGAGCTCGGCGTAGCACTCGTCGCTGGCGACCACGACGCCGCGCTCCCGCGCCCACGCGAGAATCGCCCGCAGGCGCTCCACGCCGAGCACATGCCCGTCGGGGTTCCCCGGCGAGTTGAGCCAGAGCATGCTCATCGCGGGCCACGTCGAAGGGTCGGCGTCCGTGTCCACGGGCAAGGGCTTGGCGCCCGCAAGGCGCGCGCCGACGTCGTACGTCGGATAGGAGGCGCGGGGAAAGCCGACGGCGTCCGCGGATCCCAAGCCGAGGAGCGAGGGCAGCAAGGCCACCATTTCCTTCGACCCGATCGTGGGAAGCACGCCTGTCTCGGCGCGCACGCCGCGTCGGCGTTCAAGCCACCCGCGGACGGCCGCGCGCAGCTCGGCCGTTCCGACCGTCAGCGGATAGCCGTGGGCGTCGGATGCGGCGTCCAAGGCCGCCCGCGCGCCGGAGGGGACCGAGTCCACCGGCGTGCCGATCGTCAGGTCAACAACGCCGTCCGGATGCGCGGCGGCGCGCTCTCGCACCGGCACGAGCGAGTCCCAAGGGAAGTCAGGAAGCTGAGCGCCGAGGAGTCCCATCACTCCCCCTGCGGAGGAAGTCCGGCGACGTAAGGATGGTCGCTGCCCGTGGGCCCCAGGCGCTGGGCGCCGCCAGGCGAGCCGATGTCGTCGAAAAACTCGGCGTTGACCGACTCGAACACCGACCATTCCTCGGGAAGGTCGTCCTCATAGTAGATCGCCTCGACGGGGCAGACGGGCTCGCACGCGCCGCAGTCGACGCACTCGTCGGGGTGGATGTAGAGCGTCCGTTCGCCCTCGTAGATGCAGTCGACCGGGCATTCGTCGACGCATGCGCGATCCATGACGTCGACGCACGGAAGCGCGATGATGTACGCCATTTCCTTCCTTCTTTCGTAGTGACTACAAGCCTAATCCTTGTGGGACCTTAGGGCTATAGCGTCACTTGCACACCACTCGATTGGTCGGCGAATAAGTCCACTTGTAGCTCGAGTTTTCGTGGACCTTTCCTTCTCGCGAGACTTTCCGCGAGACGGTCACCGTGAAGCCCGGCCCCCCGGCCCCGGAGGGTTCGCAGTCGCGGGCCGGGTTGACCTTCGTCGTCGGCGCGACCTGGGCGTAAGGCTTCGACGTCGATGTCTCGACGTCCCAGTACTTCGTCGACCAGAGCTTCGAATACACCTTTCCGTCGGCGACCCAGGTGTCGATGACCGCGCCGTACGGGGTGTTGTTCTTGAACCTCATGTCGTACTTGCCCTCCCACAGGGTCGACTCCATACCCATGGGGTAGCGCGAGAAGTACTTCGAGTGCGGTTTGTGCTCGACATCGACGAATCCCGCCCGATACCCCAGGTTGAAGGTGTTTGTGGACAGCTGGGAAAGGCCTCCGCCCAAGGCGGTCGAGTTGAAGCCGTTCGCGACCACGCCCGAAGAGACAAAGCCGTGCGCGGCGTCGATGGGCCCGAGCGCCTTGAGCAGCGAAAACTCCTCGTCGGGTTTGACCAGGGTGTTCGCCACCTTTTGCGTGCCGACCTTGAGGTTCGTGGTGCGAACCGCATCATTGGTCAAGGGGGTCTCAATCGAGGAGACGACCTCCTTGACGCCCATCTTCTCCGCATCCTCCGTGGTGAACTTCGCGGGGACGGACTTCGTGGCGATCTCGACCTTCCGGTCTCCCGTCGTCGCAGCCTCCGCAGCGGATTCCGCGAGTTTGCCCTCGTCGAAGCCCACACCGTCTTCGGACGGAACGACCTTCGGTGTCGTGTGGTCGACTATCTCGATTTTGGCGTCCTTGCCCTCCTTCAGGAGGGTGGGTGCGCCCTTGCGGACGACGTCGCTCAGCTTCTCCGGATCCAGCTTGAGTTTGAGCTCGCCGTCGGAGGCCACGAACTTTGTGACCGAGACCAGCTGCTTCGGGGTCAGCGTCACCGTGGCCGATCCGACTTTCACCGTGAGATTGCCGGAAACAAGGGGCTTGGCAAGGTCTTTCAGCGCCCTTTGCGCCTCGGAGTCCTTGATGTCCGGCTCCTTTTCATTGACGGGCAAAGGGATCGTCTTGCCTTCGAGCATCTTTTCGGCGATCTTCTTGGACGCTTCCTCGCGATCGAGATCGACCCCCTTCTTCGCTTTCGTCGTCTTCGGGGTCACCCCGTCGAACTCTATCGATGCGTTGGTCGGCGTGTTCACCGAGGCGTCCACAAGGGAATCGACTGTCTTTCGCAGTTTGGCCTGGTCGACGTCGACGGTCGGAGAGACCTCGGAGCCTCCCGTCATGCTGTCCCACAGGCGCAAGGGGTTGAGAGAGAACCCCGCGAGGGAATCGACCGTGGACTTCGCGTCGAATTTCGCACCGATCGAAGAGGGGTCGATAGTTTGCTCCTTGCCGCCGATCGCGACTTTCACGGGCTGAGACAGCCGGCCCGAAAGCTCGGATTCGAGCTTCGCCTGGGCGGCTTCGCGGGACATTCCGCCGACCTTCACGCCGGCGACGGTCGTGCTGCCGGGGATTTTGTTCGAAAAGTAGAACGCGGCCCCCAGGTAGACGACGCCGAAGACAAGGGCGGCCACGGCGACCCAAAGCCACGCGCGACGCCTCTTGGCGGGCTCGCCGTCGGACGCCTCGCCTTTCCGAAGCTTTTCAGCGGTCCTTTCAGCCGACGCTTCGAGGGAAGACAGACCGCCGTCGACGCTCGACGGCGAGGCTTCGGGCTCGGAGTCTCGAATGGTCGCCGCGCCGCCGGACACGGTCGGTCTGCTCGTAGAAGTCTCGGCTGGCGCAGAAACATCCGCCGACGCGGAAGTCTCCTGCGACAAAGGTTCGGTCTGCGTCGGAGGCTCGGCGAGGTCCCGCCAGTTCTCAGGCAACGAGAATCCTGCGGCGGGTGCAGGTTCAGCGACGGCAGGCTCGGAACCGGCGACGCCGGACTCGAGGTCGGCGGCCTCAGGCTCCACAGCGCCCTGCGCGGGCTTCGCCAACGCGGGATCAGGCTCCGCAGCGCTCCGTGCAGGTTCGGCGACGGCGGCCTCAGGCTCGGCAACGCCCCGCCCAGGCTCTGCGACGGCGGCTTCCGAATCGGCAGGGCCGTGCCCAGATTCCGCAAGGCCAGACCGAGACTCCGCGACGCTGTCGGCAGGTTCCACAAGGCCCAAGCCAGACGCCGAGTCCCGCGCCGTTTCCTTTCCGGCGGCGGTTTCGGCTGCGCTCGCTCCGGATTCGAACTCACCCGCAGCGGGCTCAGATTCGACGGCTCCGGCAAACGGCGGCGAAGCGGCCGATGAGGCCGATTGAACGGCGGGGGGCGCAGTCGTCGCAGCTGCGTCGTCGGTTGCGTCCCAATAGGATCCGGGAGTCCCCGCCGTCGGGGAACCGGCCTCCTGAATCCGGGAGCGTTCAATCTCAGCAGCCTGAGAATCGCCGCGCGCGGGGGCACTCGGGGCCGGCTCCGGCGTCCTATCGTCTATTTCCCCTGCGGGCGGTTGCCGATGCTGCTGCCATGCCTCGGCGCCAGGTCCGTAAACAACGGGCTGCGCGGCGATCGAACGCTTGACGGCGGGAATCGTGGCGGTGTCGTCGTCCGAGAGATCGGAGACGGAAGGCGTTTCGCCGCCCTCTGCCGCGGCAACCGCGCCGGCACCGATTTCCCTGCCGGCGTCAACCCCGGCGCCAATGTCGGATTCCTTGCCGACGTGGGGCTCCTCGCCGGCCTTTGGCTCCTTGTCGATGTTGGATTCAAGGCGGTGGGGCGCTTCGGGCTTGGGAGCTTCCGCAGCGGACCGCGATTCGCCGACCGCCTCCTGCCGGACGCCTTCTTTTCCGACTCGCGCGGCCAATCCGTCAGCCAGAGACGCGTTCGCCGACTGACCGGGGACGCCGCCCGCAGCGGGCGCCGCGGAGGAACCAGCCGCGTTAACAGGGCCCTGGGCACAGTTCTGCTCGGCCGCGGACGAAGCCGACTTTGCCTTCTCGGGCGAACCCGCGGAAGGAGAGGGCGGTTGGGCGGAAGGAGCAGTTCGCCGCGCCGAAGCCGCGCCACCGGTCTCGGGCGCCGAAGCCGCCGACGTGGCAGAGCCAGCCGACGCGCGATCGGAAACCGCGCCTCGGGCCGGACGGAGGCCCTCTGGCCTCGCCCTGTCCTCGGTCCGTGGAGTGGCGTAGTCTTTCGTCGCTGCGGCATCGTCCTTGCCCGTCGCGGCAACGTCCTCGCTGGCCGCAGCAACGTCCTTAGCAGCCTTTGAAGCATCGTCCGCGGCCTTCGGGGCACCGCCGACTTTCGCGGCGTTCCCCGCCTTCAGGGCATTGTCGGCTTTCAAGGCACTGCCGGCCTTCAAGGAGTCCCCGGCCTTCCCAGCTGAAACGTGCGATTCACCAGCCTTCGCCGGAGTCGAAGCCGTCTCCGAAGCGACGTCCGCCGCGCCTGCGACCCTCGCGAACGCGGAATCAGCCTTCTCAGCTTTCTCGGCCTTAGGCGCGGGAGCGCTTGCCTGAACAGGCGTTGCCGCGGGATCGGCTGCGGCAACATCCGCGGCGCCGGCCGCCTTCTGAGCGGGTTTCTGAGCGGGCGAGACCGGTTCCTCACGTCCGGCGGGGCGCTCTGCCTTCGAGGCGACGTCGTTTGCGGCCGCCGCAGCGGCAGGAGTCGCGGAAGCCGACAGCCCCGGCGCAACCGGCCGTTTGCCGCCGGGATCAGGTTGGGCGGCAGCCTCCGCCTTGGCCGCAAGCGGGGATTTGGCGGCAGCTGCAGCCTCGGAATCAGCTGCAGATTTGGAAACAGCTGCAGGCTTGGAAGCAGCCTCCGGTTCGCCGGCCACAGTCGGCTTAGTCTCAACCTCAGCTTTGGCTGTCGGTTTAGTCTCAGCCTCGGCCTTGGCGGCGGAGACAGCTCTGGCGGCGGAGACAGCCTTGGCAGCAGACGTGGCCTTCGCCGCAGCCTCGAATTTGGCCTCAGCCTCGGCTTGGACGGCATCGCCCCCGCTCGGCTTCCTGGCCGCCTCGCGCGACGCGGCGTCGGCCTTTGCACCGTCTTTGCCGGACGTCGTCGACGCCGAAAGGGCCGCTCCCCGGGCTTTCGAGGATCCTCTTGCGCCCGCGGCCTTCGAGCCCTTGCCTCCCTTGGACGCCTTCTTCTTCGACCCTTTGGCCCCCTTCGGCCTCACCACAGGGATTGTGGCGGTTATGTCGGGATCGTACGCGGAATCGGCGGCCTCGCCCGAAGCGCCTTGCGAATCGGCGATTCGCTCGACGTCCTTCCTCTGCTCTCCGTCCGAGTTCCCGCCGCCAGGCGCAGCGGACCTATCGGTGGCATCAATGTTCTCATTCTCTTGAGTCACGATGGATCCTTTCCTTTGTCGCCGCGGCGGGCAAGGGCCCAACCTGCGGGAACGATTGCGGAGACAGGGGCGAGAAAAAGCCAGAGCTGGGACACCCACTGGTCTGCGGAAACGAACGAGTCATTGCTCGGCGGATACATGAGAAGCCACACGGCTGCGCCAGCCACGCCGACGGACGCCGCAAACCACGCCGTGACCCACCCGCATTCGACCATGAACCACGCTCCGGCGGCAACCATTCCCGACGCCAGGGCCAACCCTGCGATAGGCATGTCCACGGGCCCCGCATGGACGATGGTGGCCAAGATCCCCACCAGCACTCCGGCAAGCAAACCGAGCGCGATCTGCACTGCTTTACGCATACTCACTTGCCTCTTTTCGCTCGCGCCGCCGCCCTGTAACGCTCCTGCGAGCCGAGAATCACCTTCCGGATGCGCACCGCCTCCGGCGTGACCTCGATGCATTCGTCGTCGGCGGCGAACTCGATGGACTCTTCCAAGGTCAGCTTGCGCGGAGCCTGAAGCGTCTCAAACACC
>NZ_DBHHEV010000003.1:4861-29562 GCF_057238965.1 Peptidiphaga sp. | reverse complement strand
CGCGGTGGCCGATCGCATATTCGTCATTTCCTTCGCCCGCACCACGTTGACGTCCATATCCTCGTCACGCGGGTTCTCCCCCACAACCTGGCCTTCGTAAACCTCCTGGCCCGGTTCGACGAAGAACGTTCCGCGGTCCTCCAGCTTTTGGAGGGCGTACGCCGTGACCTGGCCCTGACGGTCAGAAACGAGGGAGCCGGTGGCGCGAGACTCTATCGCCCCGGCCCAGGGCGCGTACCCGTCGCCGATCGAGGAGGCGATTCCGGTGCCCCTCGTCTGCGTGAGGAACTGCGAGCGGAAGCCGATCATGCCGCGGGCCGGCACGACGAACTCCATCCGCACCCAGCCGGAGCCGTGGTTCGACATCGTCTCCATCCGTCCTTTGCGCGCCGCCATGATCTGCGTGACCGTGCCGAGATACTCTTCAGGAACGTCAATCGTCGTCCGCTCCATGGGCTCGTGGACCTTGCCGTCGACCGTCTTCGTGACGACCTGAGGCTTGCCCACAGTCAGCTCGAACCCTTCGCGCCGCATCTGCTCGACGAGGATCGCCAACGCGAGCTCTCCGCGATCCTGGACCTCCCACTGGTCGGGGCGGTCGGTGGGCAGCACCCTGATCGAGACGTTTCCGACAAGCTCCGCCTCGAGCCGGTCTTTGACCTGGCGGGCGGTGAGTTTGTGCCCTTTCACCTTGCCCGCCAAAGGCGAGGTGTTGATGCCCACCGTCATGGAGATCGCCGGATCGTCGACGTGTATGGGAGGCAGCGGGCGGGGGTCGTCCAGGTCCACCAAGCAGTCGCCGATCGTGATGTCCTCGACTCCCGCAATCGCCACGATGTCGCCGGCTCGGGCGCTCTGCGCCGGTTCGCGGTTCAGCCCCTTGGTTGCAAGCAGCTCCGATATGTGCACTCGCGAAAGCCCGCCGTCCTTTCCTGAAAGGCCGACCCATGCGCCCTTCGTCAGCTCTCCCGAATAGATCCGGGTCAGAGCGAGGCGCCCGAGGAACGGCGAGGCGTCGAGGTTCGTCACCTGGGCGACGAGCCCGGCGTCGGCGTCGTACTCGGGGGCGGGTATGTAGTGGAGCATCGCTTCGAAAAGCGGCTCCAGATCGCGGTTGGAGGGCAGCTCGCCGTCTTCGGGGCGGAGCGTGTCGGCGTACCCCGCCTTCGCGGCGCAAAAGATCACGGGGATCTCCAAGAGCCGGTCGAGAATCGCGTCGTCGGGATCCTCGAGGTCCGAGTAGAGGGAGAACAGCAGGTCCTGGGTCTCGTTGACCACCTCGTCGATCCTGGCGTCCGGGCGGTCTACCTTGTTGACCACGGTGATGACCGGGAGCTTCGCCTCGAGGGCTTTGCGCAAGACGAAACGGGTTTGGGGCAGCGGGCCCTCGGAGGCGTCGACGAGAAGGACGACGCCGTCGACCATCGACAGGCCTCGCTCGACCTCCCCGCCGAAGTCGGCGTGGCCGGGAGTGTCGATGACGTTGATCGTCACGCCTTCGGGCGCGTTGAACTTGGCCGCGGAGGGGCCGGTGTAGCGTATCGCCGTGTTCTTCGCGAGGATCGTGATGCCCTTTTCACGCTCCAGATCCCCCGAATCCATGACCCGCTCCCCCGTTTTCTCAACGGTGGCGCGCTCGCCGAAAGCCCCCGACTGCCACAGCATGGCGTCGACGAGCGTTGTCTTGCCGTGGTCGACGTGCGCCACGATGGCGACGTTCCGCAGGTCATAACGCTTGCTCAATGATTCCTTGTCCTCGCTTGACGCGCACACGCCGGATGTCTGCTCCGACGCGTTCAGTTGCGCGGGCGCACGGTGCGCCATCGAATATCCTACGCGCGCAGGTTGGAAATAGCCCGGTGCGCAAGAATGTGTGATAGACCAAGCGCGCGGGTGTGAGAGAATCTGCCCATGCCCACGATCCGCTTCCGTCTGCGCAATCCCCGGCAGGCCGTCAAAGGCGGCCTATTCGCCGCCTTCGCCGCCTTCATCGAAGCGGCCAGCGTGATGGATTCGGCCCGGGCCTCGCTCGTCCCGCCGACTCTCATCGCCGCCGGCATCCTCGCCCTGGCTTACGTCTTCTATCTGCGACCTTACGTGACGCTCGACGACGCCGGCATCGCCTTGGGGAACTGGATCCGAACTGTGCGCATCCCCTGGCGGGAGTACAAGGGCCTCTCGTCGAAGCTGGGCTTGAAGATCCTCAGCGAGAAGGGCGACGACGCCGTCGCCTCCTATCCGAGGTCGGACAAGCGAAGCGATCGCTTTGCCCGGCGCTCGGGAGAGGCCTATCGCCGCCCTGAGCCGGCCCTCAGGCCGAAGGCCGATCTGCAATGGGCGACTCCCCTGCAGGCGAGGTTGGCCATCGACTCCGCCTGCCGGGAAGCGGCGAAGGGCGAGGGCGAAGCCTTCGCAAAGGGAGAAAGCGAGCGGTACTCGCGCCGCTTCTGTCCCGCCCCGTGCTTCGCCTTGGCGGCGGGCCTGCTGGCGATCGCCGAAGGCGTGAGGCAGGCCGTCTCCGGCTAGCCTCACGCCTGGGATCCTCAGAGTTTGAGCTCCGCGACCTCGTCGCCGATCGAGCGAAGAAGCTCGTGTCGCTCCTCGCGCCGTCGGCGCTGCTCTCCGGGCTCCGGGACCGGCGCCGCAGCCAGCAGCCTCTTCGTATACTCCTCGCGCGGATTGTGCAGCACGGACGTGCGCAGCCCCTGCTCGACGATCTTTCCGTCTTGGAGCACCACCACTCGGTGGGCGAGCATGTCCACCACGGCAAGGTCATGCGAGACGAACAGGCAGGCGAAGCCGAAGTCCCGCTGAAGGTCCGAAAGCATCGTCAGCACCTGCGCCTGCACGGAGACGTCGAGGGCCGACGTCGGCTCGTCCGCGATGAGAAGGCTGGGCCGAAGCGCCAGAGCCCGCGCGATGCACACGCGCTGGCGTTGGCCGCCGGAAAGCTCGTGCGGGAAGCGGTTGTAGGGCGAGCGCGGAAGGCTGACGGCATCGAGCAGCTCATACACCCTTTGCTGCTGGAACTTCTGGTTTCCCTCCCGGTGAACCACCAGGGGCTCGGCGATGCAGTCGCCGATCGGAAATCGCGGGTCGAGGGAGGCCGCGGGATCCTGGAAGACCACGCCCATCATCTTCCTGCTGCGCCTGGCCTCGTCCTTGGACATTGCCAGAAGGTCCTTGCCGAAAACCTCGACGCTTCCGGAGGCCGCCGGAACGAGGCCGAGCACGCACTTGCCGATCGTCGATTTGCCCGAGCCCGACTCCCCGACGAGCCCGACGATCTCCCCGCGCGCGACGTCGAAGGTCACGCCGTCGACCGCGCGGAAAGGCTCCTTGCCATGCCGCTCGTACTCGATGACCAGGTTGTTCGCGCTGAGAACCGTGTCGCCCAGGTCGATGGACTCGTCGCGGGACTCGTCGAATCCGAACTGGGCCCGGCCGCGCCCCAAGTGGGGAACGGCGCGCAGAAGCCTTTGCGTGTACGGATGTTCGGGGTGGTTGAGCACGGCATCGACGGTTCCCGACTCGACGATGTTTCCCTTGAACATCACATGGACGGTGTCGGCCATGTCGGCGACGACGCCCATCGAGTGCGTGATGAGCAGGATGCCGGTGTTGAGCTTGTCCTTGAGCGAGCGCAGCAGGTCGAGGATGTCGGCCTGGACGGTGACGTCGAGGGCCGTGGTCGGCTCGTCGGCGATGATGGCCTTGGGGTTGCACGAGATCGCCATGGCGATGCACACGCGCTGGCGCTGGCCGCCGGACAGCTCGTGCGGATACTGCTTGACCCGAGCCTCGGCGTCGTTCAAGCCGACCATCTTGAGCAGCTCAACGGCTCGCGCGGTGGCCGCCGTCCCGTAGGCGACGCCGTGTTGCTCGAGCGCCTCGGTTATCTGCCGTCCGATCGTCAGGACGGGGTTGAGCGCCGTCATGGGCTCTTGGAAGACCATGGCGACGTCCTTGCCTCGCAGGTTGCGCAGGCCGCGCGAGCCCATTCCTCGAACGCTCTTGCCCGCCACGGTGACTTCGCCGTCGATGGACGCGTTCCCGGGCAGGAGGCCGAGCGCGGTCGTCGACGTGACGGATTTGCCGGACCCCGATTCGCCCACAAGGGCCACGACCTGTCCGGGGACGACGTCGATGCTCACGCCGCGCACCGCGTGGACTCGCCCGAACTCCGTCTTGAACTGGACGTCGAGGCCCTGGAAGGCCAAAACGGGCTCCGAGGAGATCTTCTGGACCTCGATCACCTTGCCCTTGCCGAGGCCTTCGCCGAGGTTGGGGCCGGCCCCTTTGCGGGGCTTGCGGCCGGGGCGTTCTTTCTTGTCCGACATCAGGATGCCTTTCCTCTCTGGCGGGGATCGAACGCGTCCCGCAAGCCGTCGCCGATGAAGTTGACGCTCAGTGCGAAGATGAGGATCGCCGCCGCGGGAGCGAAGAAGAGCCAGGGACGCGTGGCGAACGAGCTCTGGTACTGGCTGATGAGCAGGCCGAGCGACGTGTCGGGCGACTTCACCCCGTATCCGAGGAAGGAAAGCGAGGTCTCCAGGAGCACCGCGGAGGCGATGAGGAGGGTGGCCGAGACGATGATCGTGCCCAGGCAGTTGGGGAGGATGTGGCGGATGATGATCCTCCGGTTGGAAGCGCCGAGCGCGCGCGCAGCCGAGATGAACTCGCGCTCCCTGAGGGAGAGGACCTCGCCTCTGACCAGGCGCGCCAACCCGGTCCAATACAGAATGCCCAACATGAAGGCGAGGAAGACAATTCCGAACTCCCCCGTCATCCGGCCGACGACGGCGGCCAGCACAAGAAGCGGGATGACGATGAAAAGATCCGTCATCCGCATGAGGGCGGCCTCGACCCAGCCGCGGTAGTAGCCCGCGATCGCGCCGACCACTGTGCCGATGAAGGTTCCGACCAGCCCGACGACGAAGGCGATGATGATCGAGTTCTGGGTTCCCCTCATGGTCAGGGCGAAGTAGTCTTTGCCGACGGAATCCTGACCGAAGGGGTGCTCGCCGAGATGCAGGAAACCGAGGGTGGGGCGCCCGCCGTTGATCGTCGGGTAGGTGTCCGTGTAGTTGTACTTCCACCACCCCGGAAGAGGTCCGTAGCCGATCGATGTGAAGGCGAGGAGGGCGATGAAGACGAAGACGATGAGGGAAACCATCGCCGCCCTGTGGTGAAAGAAGCGACGGCGGACGAGCTGACCCTGCGAATAGGACTTGTCGGTCGTCTGGTCGAGGACCTCGTCCTCCACCTCCACGGCTGCGAAGTCGGCGTCTTCGTCAATGTGCACAACTGAGTGCTTGCTGTCTGTCATGTTTCCCTCCGAAGGGGCGTCACTGGATGTCATCGCAGCCTCACCGCCTGATTCTCGGGTCGATGTACGCGTAAAGGATGTCGGCGACCATGTTCATGACGATGGCGGCGGTTCCCGTCACCGTGAAGAAGGCCATGACCGGCATCGGATCGACGGCGTCGAGCCCCGAACGGAACAGGGCGCCCATCCCTTGCCAGCCGAAGATGGATTCCGTGATGACCGCGCCTCCGATGAGGTTGGCAAAATCCGTGGCGACGATGGTGGTGATCGGAATCATGGCGTTGCGGAAAGCATGGCGGGTGATGACCGTGCGCTCGGGAAGTCCCTTGGATCTGGCGGTGCGAATGTAATCCTGCCCCAGAACCTCGAGCATCGACGAGCGCGTGTACCTCGTGTAGCTCGCGAAGGATATGAGGGTCAGGGAGATTGTCGGCAAAAGCAAATGCGTGACGGTGTCGATGACGTTGAGCCAGAATATCTCCCCGCCCTGGAAGTTTGGCGTTCCTGCGCCCACGGTCGCCACCGGCCGGTCGCCCACCAATTCGGTGTAGTCCGCCCAGTACTCGGCCATGTAATTGGCGAAAACGGCCAGGAAGGTCGCACATGCAGTCCACACGTTGGCCCACACGACGGAGCGCTTGGCGTACCCTCCGAAAACGAACCCGATGACCACCCCGGCGAGTATCACCGCCAAGAGGAGAACGAAGAGCAGACCCCACGTGGGCTGCCAAAGGCTTCCGCTGGCGGCTAGGAAGACCAAGAAGCTCAGGGCTGAGGAGCCCAGCGTGCAGGCCAAGGCCCTTCTGTTGGACAGGCCGCAGAAGAGGGACGCGAAAAGAACGGCCGAGGCGATTGAGACCACGATGATAAAGCACCATCCCAGCTGCGGGCTGAGGAACCACTTCGTGCTCGAGATGACGACGAGCGCGACGAGGGCGAAAAGGAAGGCGCCCGCGCCCGCATACGCCCTCCGCCGGAGGCTCCCGCCGACAAGCGACTGTGCGAAAAGGGCGAAAATCGCGGCAAAGAGCACGGTCGTCGCGAAGGATATGGTCGGATCCTCCAGCCAGTCGTTGAACTTGATGGCACCGTATTCCTTTAGAAGGACGGCGAAGACGAAGGACGGAAGCGAGAAGAAGGCGAAGGATATGAAGGTGACGACGTAGTCGAATCCGGAATACTGCCGTATCGCCGTCATGACGCCGAAGAAGACGCCGAGGACGATGGCGAAGACCGTCGAGAGGAAGACGAGGCGGAGGCTCGATCCCATGGCGTCGACGAGAAGGTCGTTCACGCGCTGGCCCCTGAAATTGGTTCCGAAGTCACAGGCGCCCACGAAGCACTTGCTCGTCCCGCCGAGCCAGGCGAAGTAGCGCGTGTACCAGGGGTCGTTCAGGTGCATGACGGCTATGCGCCGGTCGATGAGGTTTTGGCGGTTGGGGCTCGTGCTTTCCCTGAGGTCGCCCAAGGGATCGCCGGCATTGATCGTCAGAATGAAAAGGATGACGGAGGCCGCCAGCATGACAAGGGCGGATATGCCCAAGCGCTTGATTATGAACTTAAACACTAGGCGAATCTTCTTTCCAACGGTTCGCGAGCATTGCTCCGTGGACTGACGTGCCCGAAGCAACATTGTGGAAGTGTACCAGTTTCACCTTCGGAGCCATTTGCCGAAGGCGGAAGGAGGGCCCCGCGGTGGCGCACGGCGTCCGCGCCCACAACGGCGGGGCCCTCCGGGTCAACCGGTCACTTGGCCGACTTCCACTTCCACTTTTCGGCGTTCCACAGCACCTGCTTCTGGGTGATGTTTCGCTTGACGTTCTCGAGACCGTTCGAGTAACCGACGATGCCCGGTTGGACGTACAGCGGCAGGCCGAACAGATCGTCCCACAGCTGCTTCTCGATCACTTTCTTGGACTCGAGCCACACGCCTTTGTCCAGAGTTCCCGCGATCTTCTTCCATTCGGCGTCGACGGTCTTGTTGGAGTACTCGCTCTTGTTCTGCTGTCCTCCGGTTTGATAGATGTTCTGGCCCGAAACGACCTGTCCCGAGCCGTTCCAGCCGAAGAGCGCCATATCCCACTGGCCCGTGTAGTATTCGCCGCCGTCGTCCATGAACTTCGCGGACGAGTTGTCCTTAATGGTGATTCCGGCCTTCTTGCAGGAGGCGGTGATGAGGGCGACCGTCTCGGCGCGGCGAGGATTGCCGTTGCGGTATCCGATCCGAACCGTCGGATTCTTGATCCCCGAGGCGGCCACGTGTTCCTTCGCCTTTTCGATGTTCACCTTGTCGTACTCGCCGTTGTAGGAGGCCTTGACGACGCCTTCATAGTCCTTGTCGGTCGGGAAGTACTCGCGGGCGTTGAGGACCTGGGCCTTCGCGTCGAGGGGCTTGATGAGCTTTTCGACGATCTCCGAACGCGGAACGCAGTATGCCATCGCCTTGCGGAGGTTGATTCCTCCCTTGTTCTCGGCGAACACCGAATTCGAGCCGAAGTTGTAGTCGAGGTGCTCCCAGACCATGGTCGGCCCCTGGAGAAGCGTCACATTGGGCGTCTTCTTGATGCGGTCGATCGAGTCCTGGGTGGCCTGAGGCTCGATGACGTTCAGGTCTCCATTGGCCAGGGCCTGAAGCTGGGCGTCGTCTTCCACCTGCTTGATGACGAGCTCTTTGGTTCCGGCCTTCTCGCCCCACCAATCGGGGTTTCGCTCAAGCGTGACGTACTGCTTGGCCTTCCAACCGCCCTGCTTGAGCGCGAAGGGGCCGAAGGACGGGATTTCCTCGGCGGGGGGAAGCTTGCCCGGAGGGGTGGCATTCCACTTGTTCCAGGCCTCGGCCGCTTTCTTCGCGACAGCAAAATCCTTGTTCTTGAGCGCCTTGAACAGATCCTGCTTGCTCATGCCGATCTTCTTGGCGACCACGTGCGAGGGAAGGGGCCCGCCCACGTTGAGCTCCCAGTCGGGGTACACGGTGTCGTACTTGACCGTGAACTTCTTTTCGCCCTCGTTGCACTGAGGGCCTTGCGAGACGGGGTGAGCGTATCCCTCGGGGCTGGAAACGTGGTTGAAGAGGGGCTGAGCCTCTCCGCTCTTTTCGTCGACGGCGCCTGCGGCCTTTTGGCCTTCGAGGATCCAATCGGGGTTCTGGCTCACCCAATCGAGGTAAAAGTCCTCGCAGGTGATCGGCGTCTTCCCCTGGTAGACCGCCTTCTCGTTGACCGTGTACTCGACGGTGAGCGGGTCGTCCGAGAGTTTCTTGTAGTCGCCGAGATCGGTTCCGTGCTTCCACACCCCCTGGGGGTCGTAGTAACCGAAGCCGGTTTGCACGCGGTCGGTGACCGCCGCGGTTGTAGTCGAGTATGCCTCAACCGTCGAACCGTTGTAGCCGCCCCATTCCTGTTTGCCGGGAGAGTAGCTGATCGAATTCTTCGAGCCGGCTTTGACCTCTTGCTTGCCGCCGGAGCCGCACGCCCCCAAGGCGAGTGCCCCTCCTTATTTCGTTTTCTCATGCGGGGGATACCTCAATGCGCATGGACCCCCGTGAACCAGGTAAACGAACCAACCATACGTTCGTAGGAAGGATCATATACCCAAAGCGGAAGGTCGTTACGCTTGTCCCACATTCTGGACTAAAACCATGGACAGTCTTTACTCCAGCAACAGGGTTGGCTCGACCCCCTTTTAACTTTGTACCCGGCAGCCTTGGCGTGAAGAAAAGATTCGACCCGTCGAGAAGATTGCCGATGTATAGCAATGAATGATAACGCATACTCTTGCAGTCCGCGACGCCGTCGGCTTCTCCGGGGCTTCGCGAGAGCTTCAACGGGCGGTTGCCCGGCTTCTTGAAATCGTCGGCCGGGCCCGCAGTTTAGGGGACGCGCGCGCAGGGCCGGCGCGTGGCTGTCATGTTCAGCGCCCATGTTCGCCGCCGTCAGCTCGTTCGGGGACGCGCGCCGGGCTCGCGCTTCGGCCTTTCCTTCGCAGGCCAGGCTTTCCCCTCGATTCGGCTGAGCGGCCCGCTCCCTTGTCAATTCGAGAAGATGGGCCCAAAGGCCTAAAATCGAGATGTGAACATCCTTTGCCTCTTAGACAGAGGCCCCCTGAGTTACGCCGAAGTCGACGGGGTGCAGCGCGAGATCCACGCCGCGGTGGCGCAAGGCGAGGAGCCCGACACCCTCGTCGTGTGGCAGGCGAAGGACGTCTACACGGCGGGGCGGCGCACCCGCCCCGAGGACGTTCCCGATCCTTCGGTGCCCGTCGTCGAGGTCGATCGCGGCGGCTCGGTGACCTACCACGGGCCGGGCCAGGTGATCGTCTATCCGATCGTCCGCGTGCGCCTTCCAAAGGACGTGGTCGCCTTCGTCCGCGCCGTCGAAACGGCCGTGATCGAAGCGCTTTCGACCTTCGGCATCCGCGGCGAACAGATCGCGGGGCGCTCGGGCGTGTGGGTCGGCGGCGAGAAGATCTGCGCCGTCGGCCTGAAGTTCGCCTCCGACACGACGATGCACGGCCTGGCCCTCAACGTGGCGACCGACGTTTCGAAGTTTTTCCGGGTCAACCCGTGCGGAATCACGGATGCCGGAGTAACGTCTATGGAGCGGCAGGGCGTCGACGCCTCGCTCGAGGAGGCGGCGGCGGCGTTGACGTCGGCCCTCGTCAAGCGCCTCGCGAGTTTCCAACAGGAAAGGTAAACGATGACGATCGCCCCCGAAGGACGCAAGCTCTTGCGTGTCGAGGCCCGCAACGCCCAGACTCCGATCGAGAAGAAGCCCGACTGGATCCGAACCACCGCCGTGGTCGGCGAGGACTACGCGGACATGAAGAGCCTGGTCTCGACGGCCTCGCTGCACACGGTGTGCCAGGAGGCGCAGTGCCCGAACATCTACGAGTGCTGGCAGGACAGGGAGGCCACCTTCCTCGTCGGCGGCTCGGAGTGCACGCGGCGCTGCGACTTCTGCCAGATCGCCACCGGCAAGCCCAAGAGCCTCGACCGCGACGAGCCTCGGCGCGTCGCGGAGTCCGTGCGTCATCTCGGCCTGCGCTACGCCACGGTCACCGGAGTGGCCCGCGACGACCTGCCCGACGGCGCCTCATGGATCTACGCCGAGACGTGCCGCCAAATCCACGAGCTGTGCCCCGGCACGGGCGTCGAGCTGCTCGTCGACGACTTCCAGGGCGACGTCGGAGCGCTGCGCCAGGTCTTCGACTCCCGCCCGGAGGTTTTCGCGCACAACCTCGAAACGGTGCCGCGGATCTTCAAGAGGATCAGGCCCGCGTTCCGCTACGAGCGGTCCCTGGACATCATCGCGATGGCGTCAGAGGAAGGCCTCGTCACCAAGTCGAACCTCATTCTCGGCATGGGCGAGACCCGCGAGGAAATCGAGGAGGCCATGGCGGCTCTGCGCGAGAACTCGTGCGACCTTTTGACCGTCACCCAGTACCTGAGGCCTTCCCCGCTCCACCACCCGATCGACAGGTGGGTCAAGCCCAAGGAGTTCATCGAGCTGCGCGATCTGGGCAGGAAGATGGGCTTCGCCGGAGTCATGGCGGGCCCGCTCGTGCGTTCCTCGTACCGCGCCGGCCGCCTCTACGGGATGGCGATGACGGCGAAGGGCCTTGAACTGCCGCCGGGCATGGAGCAACTGGGCGAGCCGATGGAAGCCCGGCAAGAAGCGAGCTGGCTACTGTCCAAAGGAAGGGGCTGCTGAAACCAGGCGGTCTTTGACGGCAGCCCTGTCGACCTCGCCCTCGGCGTCGAGCGGAACCCGTTCGATGCGGGCCAAACCGCGCGGAAGCTTGTACCTCGCGAGAACCTGAGCGGCAAAGGCCTGCAGCTCCGCGAGGGTCGGCACCGCGGCGGCGTCGCACACGATGGCCGCGGCGACGATTTCTCCCCACACCTCGTCGGGTATGCCGACCACGACGACGTCGTCGATCTTCGGATGGGCGCGCAGAACCTCCTCGACCTCCGTGGGATTGACGCCCTCGCCTCCGGTGCCGATGCGGTCCGAGAGGCGGCCGACGATCGTCACCTCGTTTCCTCCTACGGCGACGTCGCCGGTGCGAAGCCACCCGCCTTCGACGAACGCCGACCGCGTCTGGTCGGCATTGTGCCAATAGCCGGGGCTGATGGACGGCCCTCGCACCAGGAGCTCCCCCACCGTCGCGTCGGTCTGCGTCGCCGGATCGACGATCCTCGCCTCCACGTGCGCGTACGGCCTGCCGACTGCCCCGGACGCCCCGCTGCCGTACGGTTGGAAGGTCCCCGACCCGGCGGTCTCCGTCATGCCCCAGGCGACCGCCGGCTTCAGCCCGACTCCCTTCAGCCGGTCCAAGAGGGTGAGCGGAACCGGCGCCCCGCCGACGACGGGGAGCCGCAGGCTGGTCAAATCGTGAGACCCGCGTTCGGCTTCCGTGACGATCGCCCAGAACATCGTCGGCACTCCGAAGAAGATCGCGGCCTGCCACTGTTCGACCAGCCGGAGCGCCTCGGAGGCGTCGAAAGAGCGCATGAGGACGACGGCGCCGCCCGAGACGAACAGATCGAGGGTGCCGCCGTTGAATCCGCCGATGTGGGCGAGCGACGCGCCCACCACGATGACGTCGTCGACGCCGTATCCGAAGGCCTCGCGGAAGTTCCTGGCGGCCCACCAGAGGTTTCGGTGCGTGAGCTCGACCGCCCGAAGGCTTCCTGAGGCGCTTCCCGAGGTGTAGAAAATGGCGGCCGTTCCGGTCGGATACTCGACCGTGTTGAAGGCCGCGCTCCCCGAGCCGCGGCAGTCCGAGACGAGCGTGCCGTCGAGTGAGGCGAGGGCCGGCGTCAGGGCGAAGTAGCCGTTGGCGATTCCCGCGCCGTAGGAGCCGTCGGCTGGGTCGTCGTCAATCACGAAGCTCATGAAGGTTCCCGTCGAGGCAAAGCTTCCCCTCGCCGCAACCGTCGCGTCCGCGAAAATAGCCCGGGGCGAGCAGAAATCGACGATCTCCTGGACCTCGTTCTGCGCCAGCCTGAAAGAGACGGGGACGAAGACTGCGCCCAGCCTGGCGCACGCGATGTAGACGAACAGGTGGTAGGGAGAGTTGTGCCCGACGAAGAGCACCCTGTCCCCTTTGCTCACACCGGACCGTGCGAGCAGCTGGGCGAGCTGGCGCGTCAGATGGGCGGCCTGCGCGACGGTCCACCGCCGGTCGCCGTAGACCACCGACAGGGCTGTAGGCCGGCTCCATGCCGAGCGGTCGAGGGCGAACGCCGCGTTGTACGAGGAATCATGCAATCGTCCAGTACCCCCGCAAGATCTGCGCGAGCGCCCAATCGTCGGCGATCGAAGAGAGTTCGCGGACCGAGTGCATGGACAGGAGCGGAACGCCGACGTCCACGGTGTCGATTCCCAGGCGGGCGGCCGTCAGCGGGCCGATCGTCGTGCCGCAGGGAACCGAGTTGTTCGAAACGAATGTCTGCACGGGCTGGTCGGCGTCCGCAGCCGCCCGCAGCCACAGGGCGCAGCCGGTCGAATCGGACGCGTAGCGCTGGTTCGCGTTCGTCTTGACCATAGGCCCGCCGCCGGCCGTCGGATATTGCGTCGGGTCGTGGTAACCCGGATAGTTCGGGTTGATCGAGTGCCCGGCGTCGGCGCTCATGCACGTCGTGCGCGCGAGCATCCGAAAGTACTCGTCCTCGCTCGCGCCCAGCGCCAGGGCCGTGCGGCGCAAAACCGATTCGAGAAGCGGGCCGGCGGCGCCCGTGGCCGTAGCGGAGCCGACTTCCTCATGGTCAAAAGCCGCATACACCGCGATGCAGCGGCTCTGGGCGGCCAGTTCCTCCTCGGCCGCCAGGAGCGCCGTCAAGCCGGCGTGGACAGACACGAGGTTGTCTTGCCGCCCGCCGGCCAAAAACTCGCCCGAAATGATCTCCGGCCGTTGGACGTCGAAGGCGTACGCGTCGAGGGCGGCGATGCCCTCGGCGGGGATTCCCGCGCTCTGCGCTATCGTCGCAGCGATCGACCGCTCGCCCGTGCCGCACACCGGCTGGAGATGCCTCTGCCTGTCGAGCGTCAGACGCTCGTCGACAGAACGGTCGAGGTGCGGAGCGAGCTGCGGAATCGTCATGACCGGCCCGGTTGCGAACAGCCTCTCCTCGCCGTCGACGGCAGTGACTCGCCCGGCGATCCCAAGGTCGCGGTTGAGCCACGAGTTGGCGAGAAGGCCGCCGTAGGTTTCGACGTTGACGGATGCGAAGCCGAATGCCCTGGAGTCTGCAACCGGCTTCACTTTGAACGAAGGCGAATCGGTGTGAGCTCCGACGACGCGGAATCCGCTGCGCGGGCCGGTGCCTCGTGGAACGAACCAGGCGACGACGGCGCCGGAGCGGACGATGTAATGGCCGCCGGGCGCGGCGCTCCATTCGTCTTCCGCGCACTGGCGCAGGTATCCGGCGGCGTCGAGGCGCGACGCCGCCTCCGCCGCAGCGTGAAAAGCGGTCGGGGAAGCGACGATGAAGTCGCGAAGATCAAGCGCGTGAGCGGTCGCCGAGTCCCCGTCAGAATGCTTCTGCATGATTCAACAGTCTAGTGCGCATTGGGAGCTCGCGTCGCACCAATCCCCGGCGGATTGTTTTCCGGCGGCGCCGCTGCGCGGTCAGCAAGGCCCTTCCTTGCGCCTTGCCCTTCGTTGTCGGCGGTTCGCCGTCCCCGCCAGTCTGCCCGCGTCCGGCCAGTTGAAAGCCCGAATCCCGCCGGCTGGAAGCGCACGGTCAGCTGCGAGCCCGCGACCCGCCCTCGGACGGCCCGTCCCCGCGCTGCCATTTTGCGGCGTCGAGAAGGACGTCGCGCAGCACTTTCGCGTGATTGTGCACCGCGTCTTTCCCAGCATAGACAAGCGTCACATGCTCGGGGGCGCGGGAAAGAAAAGCGGGAACGGCGTCGCCCTCCTCGAGCTCGCGGCGATAAGCCGAGCGGAACTCGTCCCACCGTCCTGCGGTGTCCTCGTGAAACCACTTTCTCAGGTCCGTCGAGGGGGTCAAGTCCTTCGCCCACTCGTCCACGGCGGCTTTGGCCTTCGACACTCCTCGCGGCCACAGCTTGTCGACGAGCACGCGGAGGCCGTCGGAGGAATCCGGCTCTTCATACACTCTCTTGAGCGAGACGTCCCTGAGGCGGACGTCGCCGCCCTCGAGCGGCGATTGCCGCTCACTGACCGATTCGTTTCGCTGCGCCGATTGAGATTCCATGTTTCAGATCGCCTCCATGTCAGCGTTCGACCTTGCCGGGGCGCCACATGCACACGACGGCCCAAGGCTTTCCCTGCCCGGCTGCGCCCAAGGGGATGAAGCCCTTTCGCTCGTAAAGGGCCTGCGATCCCGGCGTCGAGGATTCCAGGTAGGCGGCGTGGTCGCCGGCTGCCTCGATTCCGCGGTCAAGGAGCGCGCCTCCCACGCCTCTGCCCTGCGCTTCGCCGACGACTCCGAGGAACCCCAGGTACCAGTGCGGAAAACGAGGCGCAAGTTTGTCGGATTCCCTCTCTAGGCGGCGGACGCGCAAGGTCGATCGACCGTAGGCCGCGAGCAGCCGGGCATTCATGCGCGCCGTCGCGATCCACCCCGGCTCGCGTCCGGGAGCCCGCCACACCGCCGCCCCGACGGCCGTCCCGGCGCCGTCCCTGGCTATGTCAATGCGTCCGCACGGAAGGAAGAACTCCTCGACCAACACTCGAAAAGCGCGCGGAATGACGTCTTCATACCGCTGCCGCGGCCCAATCGTCGCCAACGTGAAGGGATCCTCGCGAAAGGCCCTCGTCAAAACTTCGACGGCTTCTCCGACGTCGCCCGAGCGGGCCGTCGATATGCTCAGCGGCTCCACGTCAGCTTCCTTCTCCTTCAGAATCGGGCAGTTTGCCGGCATCCGGCTGTTTGCGGTCTTCTTCTGCTGCGCTGTGCGCCCCGCTCGCGCCGTACGTCTCGGATGCGGCGCGGGCGACGCCCCGGACGCGCCACCATCCCAGGCCCAGCACGCCGAACCAGAGCGGGGTCACGGCCAAGGCCGTCAAAGTGTCGCGGTCGCGCGTGAGGGCAACGAGGATGAAAACAAAGAACGCGAGCACAACCCACGGCATGACGTGGGAGCCGGGCATCTTGTACCCCGACGTCGCGTGCGCCTTCGGGTCGCGCCGCCGATAGACGACGTGGCAGACGAGGATGATCGACCAAACGAACAGGAAGAGCACCGACGCCAGCGCTACGACGATCTTGAAGGCGCTCTGGAGCCCGCTCGAAAGAGTGAGGAAATGCGCAGAGCAAATGACGCACACCGTGACGACGAGCCCGCGCCATGGGACCCCGACGCGCGTGAGCTCGCGGAAGCCCCTGGGCGCCATTCGTTTGTGCGCCAGCCCGAAAAGCATTCGCGACGTCGAATAAATCCCGGAATTGCACGAGGACGAGGCGCTGGAGAGTATGACGGCGTTCATGATCCCGGCGGCCCCCGCGAGGCCGGCGAGGCCGAAAAGGCTGACGAAGGGAGAAACCTTCGGATTGATCTCGTTCCATGGCGTCACGCACATGATCGCCGCGAGCGCGACGACGTAGAAGAGGAGGATCCTCACGGGAATCGCATTGATGGCGCGCGGCAGGGTGACGCGGGGGTTGGCGGTCTCTGCCGCCGTAGTGCCGACGAGCTCGATTCCCACGAAAGCGAAGACGGCCAGCTGGAAGCCGTTGACGAATCCCGCGAACTTCGTGGGGAACATTCCGCCGTGGCTCCACAGGTGGGAGACGGAGGCCGTCGTCCCGTCCGGCGAAGTGAAACCGACGATCACCATGAACGAAGCGACCCCCACAAGCGCCACGATCGCCACCAATTTGACGATAGCGAACCAGAATTCGATCTCGCCGAACAGCTTGACGGAGGCGAGGTTCATGACGAGGAGGGCGAGCATGACCGCGGTGGTGAGGACCATCGCGAGCCACCGCCAGTCTTCGCCGAGCCAGTATTCCCAGTATCCGGTGATGGCCACGACGTCGGCCATCCCGATGACGACCCAACTGAACCAGTATGTCCATCCCACAAAGAAGCCGGCCCACGGCCCGAGGATGTCGGCGGCGAAGTCCTGGAAAGAGCGGTACTCGAGCTTGTGCAGCAGCAGCTCCCCCATGGCGCGCATCACGAAGTACAGCATGAAGCCGATGACCGCGTAGACCAAGAGGATCGAAGGGCCGGCCTTTGAGATAGTCTCGCCCGAACCCAGGAAAAGGCCCGTGCCGATGGCGCCGCCCAGCGCGATCAGCTGGATGTGGCGGTTGGACAGGCTGCGCTGGAGGTTCCGTTCTTCCGCGGCCTCGATGACGTCTTCGCTTCGCGTCGCCTCGGTCATAGATTCCTCTCTTGAGTGCCGCGCAGGTCTCTGCGTCGGCGTCTCGCCTTGTCGCTGCGGATTCGCTCCCCCGGGCCGCGGCCTCCGTCAATCGTCGATCGACGCTGCATTGCATGCGCAGCCCGGAACTCGGGCGTTTTCTCAGCGTTGTTTCGGCGGGCCAGAACCGTCTGCCTCCCCCGACGAACCGGAGCCGCCGCCCGATGACCGGAAGCTGTGGCCCCGACGCGCCTGAGCCCCGCCGGGAAACCCACGCGTCGAACCCACGCGTCTTAGAGAGTACAGCATTTCGGGGGCGCCGCCGCGCCGAAGCGACGCCTTGGCGCCGTCCTACCCGCCAATGTCAAACGGAGGCGGCTCTTCTGAGGTTTTTCGCCTGCGCGTGAAAGAATTCCGCCAAGGGCAATTGTCGCCTCCTTGAACGCCGGAAAAGCCTAGGATCGGACTGTATGCAAGTCCACATCGGCGGAACGCATACGGCCGCCGAGCGTGCCGCGCAAGGCCGAGCCTGCTGCATAGACGACGTCGAGCGGTGCCGCGCAGGCAGCCGGAAACGAACGGCTGGAAAAGCGGCTGCGTCGGCAGGAAGCTTCCCGCCCGTCGAAGCGGTGCGCGAGTCGGCGCGGACAGCGGCTTTCGTCAACAGCCATAGGCTTTCGTCAACAGCCATATACTTCGAAAGGAAACTCCATGCGAGGAGCAGTCATGCACGGCCCGGGCGACGTCAGGGTCGAAGACCTCGACGTCCCTACCGTCGTCGAACCGACCGACGCCGTCATCCAGGTCACCGCCGCATGCATCTGCGGATCGGATCTGTGGCCGTACCGCGGCCTCGAGCCGTCGGGCGGACGGCCGATGGGCCACGAATACGTGGGAACGGTCGCCGAAGTCGGGGACGCCGTGAAAAACGTGAAGGTCGGCGACTTCGTCGTCGGTTCCTTCTGCCTCTCCGACAACACGTGTGAGATATGCCGCTCCGGCTACCAGTCACGTTGCGTCGACGGCGGCTTCGTCCAGGGAACCCAGGCTCAGTACGCGCGAATCCCGCTGGCCGACGGAACGCTCGTCGTCGTTCCGGGAGGACGGCCCAAGGACGAGGCGACCCTCGCCTCGCTCTTGGCCGCATCCGACGTTCTTGGAACCGGATGGTTCGGCGCCGTCGCCGCCGGTGCGGGCCCGGGCAAAACGATCGCGGTCGTGGGCGACGGCGCCGTCGGGCTCATGGCCGTTCTGGCCGCAAAGCAGCTCGGCGCCGAGAGGATCGTCGCCATGTCCCGCCACGAGGACCGCGCCGCGCTTGCACGGGAGTTCGGCGCCACGGACGTCGTCGCCGAACGCGGCGACGCGGGAGTGGCCGCCGTCAAGGAGCTCACGGGAGGCTTGGGGGCCCACGGCGTGGTCGAGGCCGTCGGCACCCAGGAATCGATGATGCAGGCCATCGGGGCGTGCCGTCCGGGCGGGCATGTCGGATACGTCGGCGTCTCCCACGGCGTCTCGCTTCCCGGCCAAGAGCTGTTCTTCGCCGAGGTCAATCTGCTCGGAGGCCCCGCCCCCGTGCGCCGGTTCCTCCCCGACCTCATCGACAGGATCCTCAAGGGCGAGATAAATCCGGGCAAGGTCTTCACCCTCGTCCTTCCCTTGGACGACGCCGCGGAGGGCTACAGGGCGATGGACAAAAGGCGCGCCGTCAAGGTGCTTCTCAAACCTTGACAAACGCCCTGAGTCGAAACGCCCTGAGCACGAATCCTCCGCAAGCGTCGCAAGCTAATGGGAGCCCGCAAAGGGGCTCCCCATTGGCTTTTGACGCCTTTTCCGCCGAACCTGCGCGGGCTCAACCAGACGCTTTGCCGTTGCGAGCGGGTTCCGCGTCAAGGGGCACTTGGGGATCGGGCATGCGCGTAATTCTGTTGCGCAAGTCTCGCCGCACAATCTCGATGGCCCACATCCAAACGACGTGGCCGAGAGCCTCGGAAAAGTGCTCCTCGAAAGGCTGGTTCCACGGAGCGGGGACTGTGCCCATCGCCGGCATCAGGACGACGTGGAACAGAACCCACAAGGTCAAGCCGCATGCCGCCCCCTGCCACAGCTTTACCTTCGGATGCTTCTCCGCGATCAGACAGTAAGCGAGCGCGAAGAATATGGCGAAGGAAAAGTGAATGGCGAAAGAGTATATGGGAAGCTCGTTGCCGTTGAAGGCCACCGTCGTGTGGCTCGCCTCGGGCGACATTCCCAGCTGCTCCAGAAGCTCCTGCGGAGGATTGGTGGCGTTGCGCTCGGGCGTTCGCGGCGGGAAGGGAACCTCCCACCCAAACTTGACGATCGCGGAAAACACGCCGCCGACAAGGCCGGCGACGGCGGCAGCCTTGTAGTTGCGTCTGGACTTCGGCGTGGTGGTCAGCAGGCTTTTCAAACCCATGAGCGTCCTCCTGTCGATGATCGCGATAGGCACACCATAGACGGCAATTCCCTTTGCGGCAGCCTCACACGCTGTCGAAGCCCGAGCAGGCGGCGCCCGTCGGGAGGCGCACATCGGCCCCGGCCGGGCCACAGCCCCGGCGGAAGGCGTCAGTTCGCCGTGTCCCACACAGTTATGGGACGCCCGTCGATGTCGGTGAAGGATCCCGCCGCGATCATGATGAAGTCGATGAGCACCCAGACCCCAAGGCCGCCGATTGTGAAGATCATCGCGAGCGCGGTTCCGGTCTTTCCGACGTAGAAACGGTGGGCGCCGAATACGCCGAGGAACCAGGCAAGCAGCAGGGCGACAAGACGGAAAAACTGGAGCCAAAGCCAGCGGGAAGCCGAAAACGAAACTCGGGCGGACGCCGCGAGCCGGTAAGCTCGTACCAGCCCATCGAGAAGGAGAACCATGGCAACCGGACTCGCCGCCCTTTTGGACGACATCGCGGCCCTCGTCAAACTCACCGCCTCCAGTTTGGACGACGTCGCAGCGGGAGTCGCCAAAGCAGGATCGAAGGCTATAGCGGTCGTCGTCGACGACACGGCGGTCACGCCGCAATACGTCGAGGGCATCGATCCCAAACGCGAGATTCCCATCATCAAAAGAATCGCGAAGGGATCGCTCGTCAACAAAGGCATCATCTTGGTCGGAGCGCTCCTCTTGTCGTCTTTCGCGCCGTGGGCTCTGACTCCTTTGCTGATGGTCGGCGGCTCCTATCTCTGTTTCGAGGGGGCGCACAAGATCTGGGGCAAACTTGCGGGACACGAAAGCCATGCGGCAGTCACGGAAGGCGGCCAGGCGGAGGACACGATCGTAAGGAACGCCGTGCGCACCGACTTCATCCTCTCAACTGAGATCATGGTCATCGCGCTCGCCGAGATCGCCGAACAGCCCATCGCCTACCGGGCCGCGATTCTCGCGGTCGTCGCCGTCTTGATCACCGCTTTGGTCTACGGGATCGTGGCATGCCTGGTGAAGATCGACGACCTCGGGCTGCACATGGCCTCCAAAGAAAGCTCCGCCACGCGAAAGACGGGGCGGGGGCTCGTCAAGGCCATGCCGAGGATCCTTGATCGGAGTCGCCGCGATGCTGTGGGTCGGCGGCCATCTGCTTGTCAGCGGCAGCGACAAGCTCGGCTGGTCCGCGCCGCACGACGTCGTCCACAGCCTGTCCTCTGCAGTGCCCCGCGGATTCCTATCGTGGACAGTCGAGACGTCCTGCTCGCTGGCGGTTGGATTCGTCTTCGGCAGCCTCATAGTCGCCCTGCAGGCCGCCGTCGGCCGCGTCCGCAGAGGCTCCGGCGGCTGACCCGTCCTGTGAACGGCTGCGAGCGGAAGCTTCGGACCCCGGGGCCTGGTCCTCGGACGCGCTTTCCCCGAGGAGGGCGAGCACGGCGTCGAGGTTGCTCCCCGCCCGCGCCTTGTCGAGCCGCACGAGCGTGAGCGCGGAGACGAGCAAGGCCTGCACAATCTGCGCCAGCCGCGCGGTTTCGGCGCCGTCGGCCCGAGGAAAACGGGCGCGAATGCCGTTGCGAAGCGCGTCGAGCTGTTCGTCCAAGTAACTCCGGACAATGGATCCGACGTCGGGATCCCCGCCCGAAGATCCGGACGAAACGTTGATGAGCATGCTTCCGTGAACGGCGATGAAGGACCGCCCGGAAAGGATGGTTGTGCGCAGGTCTTTCACGTAATCGACGATCGCTCCGCGTTCGACCCGTCCCGTCAGAGGCTCGAGGCCGGGAGCCAGGACTTCGTCTACGTAGCTGCGAAGCGAGGCGATGAACAGGCCGCGCTTCGAACCGAAGACGTGATAGATGCTCGACCTGGCGATTCCCGCGGTCTCCTCGATCTGCGCGATCGAGGCCGCCTCGTAGCCGCGCTGCCAGAACACTTCCCTGGCGGCGCGGATGACCGATCCGAGTTCGAAGGCAGCCGGCCGTCCCATGTTTCACCCCCGACGTCGCAGCTTGAGCGGGCCTTCATAGATTCTATGTTTTGCAGCCGCCTGCGGACAGGCCCCGTTCCGCTCCCACCCCGAGTCCTAGGGCCGCAAGGGAAAGATCCTACTGCGGGGCGAGCTTGAAAGCCCGACAACTGATAAGATTGACACCGTATTAAATAACGCAACGGAGCTCACGCAGCGGATCACGCACCCGATCGCGCAGTCAATGCAGCTCCATTGCATCGCGCACCAAAAGGAGCCTATTACATGGCCAAATATGTCGTTCCAACCGGCGCCGTGCATTCGTTCGGCATCGACGAGCTGTTCTTTTCCGTGACTGACTCAAAGGGCGTCATTGAATCGTCGAACGAGGTGTTCGTTCGGCTCTCTTATTACTCCCACGACGACCTGATGGCCTCTCCCCACAACATCATCCGTCACCCGGAGATGCCCGGCGCGGCTTTCAAACTTCTCTGGGACACTGTCCGCAAGGGAGAGCCTTTCGCCGCATACGTGAGGAATCTTGCCGCGAACGGGTCCGAGTACGACGTTTTCGCCACAATCACTCCCCTGCCGGGCAATCGCTATCTCTCCGTTCGCACCCGCCCGGCATGCGAGGACCTTTTCGCGGCGACGAACGGCCTCTACAGCGAAGTCCACGCGTTCGAGGCCGGCCTGAAGGAGAATGGGGCAAGCCGCAGGGAGGCCGCGGCGTCCGGTGCACAGAAGGCTGCGGAGCTGCTCAAAGGTCTGGGGTTTGGGAGCTACGAGGATTTCCAGAACGCTGTGCTGCCGGCCGAGGTCGCGGGGCGCGAGGCGCTCTCGGCCGGATTCCCGCGCAGGCCGAATGCCCAGGGCGTTCTCCGCGACGCGCTGGAGACGATTGAGGGCGTCTACAACGAACTCGCCGTTTGGGTCGACGAGCAGAAGGACCTCGCCGACCTGTCGATCGAACTGCATCGAGTGGCTGACGAAATCGAAGGCCGCTTGTCCAACGCCACGGTCAAGCCCGAGACGATCGAGACGATTTCCACCCACGGCCCGGCGATGCAGCCCCTCATCGAACCGCTTCAGGTGTGGACGTCGATGCAGAGCATCGTCGCCTCGACCCTCACCCGTTTGGTCGAGTCTTTGCGCGAGCTGGAAAAGACGAGTGCGCGCACGCGCTTCCGAGTGGCGCTCGCCCGGCTGCATACGACGATGCTGGCGACGTTCATCGCCGAGCTCATCGACAACGGCGACAATTCAAGCGAGTCGGTCGAAGCCATCTGGATGCTGACCAAGGCCCTGCGCCAAGGGCTCTACGAGATGGAAGAGCAGACCGCGGCATTCCGCCGGCTGGCGAGCAACACCGTGTGGAACATCGATCAGGCCACCTCGATGCTCGGCATTCCAAGCCAGGTTCTCTCGATGTGGAAGACGACGGCCGAAACGATGACGCTTCCCGACGACGTCGCAGCGCTCGTGCCCAGCATCTCTGAGGGAGTCGTCGACTACACTGGCAAGATTCTCAACGACTCGGCGAGCCTTGCCGCTCGCTGCAACGCTTTGGGTGAGCAGCACGATTCAACTCGCATGAAGGCGTTGGTGGACCGCGCCGAAGATATGGCAGCGCGCCTCGCGCAAGGCTGACTCGTGCACCGGGGCGGGGCCGACATTCGGTCGGCCCCGCCCCTTTTTTACTTTCGCCAGACGCCCTGCTGCATCCCGAAACGACGGCCTGCGCAGGAGGCGACGTCGACAGTTAAAAATCCCCGAAAGGGAATCGCGCCTCTTTGGATCTGCTTCTCAGCGCCGTTCCCAGGCCCGCTTTCCATTTTGCTTTTCTAGACCGCTTTTCCAACGCGCCCTCGATTCAGGAACTGCATGTTTTCGATGCAGGGTTCCCTGCGCGGCGCGCTTTCCACGCGGGACGTTCCCTGCGCGACAGGCCTTCTAAGCGGGCGCCATTGTTCTCTACGCGGGGGACAATATGCGGCGTGAAATCCTCCACGACCGCCCGAAGATAGCCTTCGCGGGTGTCCGTCTTCAGATCGATCTTCGACGTCACACGCTCAAACCACATTCCGTAGGCACTGGAGATGAAGTTGGACACGATCGCTCCGTTCATTGTCGAAATTTGGCTTTTCCATGCGGAAAACGCCCTGACATCCACGAGGCTACCCGCCCAAACGATCAATGGATATGATCATTTAGAACGTAAACGATCATCTCTGAAGGCCGGTCGGGGACCGCAGAGAACTGCCTCAACGGATGCGGACAGGCGGCGCTGAAAAGGCACTGCGGGCCCCGGAAGCGGGGCCGGCGGCCATTCCCCAACGGCAGACGAACAAAGCGGAAAACCAAGAAAACGAGGGAAAAAGTGGATTCTCGACAGCTGGCCTCGGAGCGTCATAGAGCAATCATGCGGGCGCTGAGCGGGACGGAAGCCGTGAGCGTCACAGCGCTCGCGCGTCTGACCGGCGTCTCGGCCGTGACAATACGCCGCGATCTCAAGGAGTTGGCGCACAAGGGCCTCGTCACCCGCGTTCACGGCGGCGCGCTGCGCGCCCCCAAACGCGGAACGGCCCACCCTTTTCCCCTTCGAAAAACCCAGGATCTGAAGGCGAAGCATCTTTTGGCCAAGGCCACCGCCCGTCTGATCGACGACGGGGAGAGCGTGATCCTCGACAATGGAACAACCTGCGACCTCGTTGCGGAGAATCTTGCGGGGCGTGACATCACGGTTCTCGCGTTGAGCTTGCGTGCCGCCGTGACATTGGCGGAAGCGCCCGGAGTGCGCGTCGTCGTCCCCGGCGGCGCGGTCGAAACGGCTTCGCTCGCCATGCTCGCGAGCCCCGTCATCGACGTCGTGAGGGATTTTCGCGCCGACGTCGCCGTTCTCGGCGCTTGCGCAGCGTCCGTCGCCAACGGCCTCACGTGCATCAACCCGTCGGATGCGACGCTCAAACGAAATATCCTGCAATCGGCCGCGCGAGCCATACTCCCGGCCACACCCAGAAAACTCACACGCTCTTCCGTCCACAGATTCGCTGCCCTCGAGGATCTTGCGGAGCTTCTAACGACGTCGGACATCCCAGAAGAATCCCTGGCCGACCTTCGCTCGAGCGGAGTGCCGATCACGATCTGCGATTAGGGCAGTCGAAAAACGCCGGGCGCCTTGCCCCCAGGCTGCCGAGCGCCGAGGCCCATAGAGCCGGGCGCAAGAGGCTCCGAAACGACCGGACGCAGAACCCCAAAACGGCCGCAAAGCCTCGAAAACAAGGGCGCCGGGCCCTCGCAGCCGCGAGCCCGGCGCCCTTGCTAAGGCGGTTAGGCCCGGAAGAGAAGGGCAAGCCCCTGTCCGGCGGCCCCGCCTGATTTGCGTTGCGCATGCCCTCTGGGGCAAGCCGGCGGGCCCGCTGTGGGCGCGGACCCGCCCGTTGCGGATTCGAAGCTCATTCGGCTGCGCTGGGATGCGTCATGTCCGCCGGAACGACCCATTTGTCGAATTCCTCGTTCGTGAGGAATTCGAGCTCGATGGCCGATTCACGCAGCGACAGGCCCTTCTTGTGCGCGTTCTTGGCGATCTTCGAGGCTTTGTCGTAGCCGATGTGGCGGTTGAGGGC
>NZ_DBHHEV010000003.1:0-4851 GCF_057238965.1 Peptidiphaga sp. | reverse complement strand
TCTTGTCCAGATTCTCCTCAATCTTCTCGCGGTTCGGCTCGATTCCGTACGCGCAATGCGAATCGAAGCTGACGCAGGCGTCGCCGATGAGCTGAATCGACTCGAGGATCGCCCACGCCATGACCGGCTTGAACACGTTGAGCTGGAAATTGCCCTGCGATCCGGCGAAGCCCACCGTGGCGTCGTTGCCGAACACCTTGGTTGCGACCATCGTCATCGCCTCGCACTGCGTCGGGTTGACTTTCCCCGGCATGATCGAGGAACCGGGCTCGTTCTCCGGGATCAGCAGCTCGCCGATGCCGTTGCGCGGGCCGGAGGCGTACCAGCGCACGTCGTTGGCGATCTTCATGAGCGCGTCAGCCAGAACGCGCAGCGAGCCCGAGACCTGCACAAGGGCGTCGTGGGCGCCGAGGGCCGCGAAGAGATTGGAGGCCTGCGTGAATTCGATTCCCGTCTCCTCGCTGATCTTCTTGGCGGTCGATTCGCCGAACCGCGGATGGGCGTTGAGCCCCGTGCCGACGGCGGTCCCTCCGATCGCCAGCTCGCGGGCGCGGGAGTCCGAATACCGGATGCAGTCCAAGGCGAAGTCGATCTGGGCAACCCACCCGGAGAACACCTGGCCGAGGCGAATCGGGGTGGCGTCCTGCAAATGGGTCCGGCCTACCATGACGACGTCGTCGTATTCCTTGGCCTTCGCGTCAAGGGTGTCGCGAAGGCGGCGGACCTTCGGATACATGGCCGCCAGCTCGCACACCACAGCAATGTGCATCGCGGTGGGGAACGTGTCGTTCGAGGACTGGCCCCGGTTTACATGGTCGTTGGGGTGGACGGGCGCCTTCGACCCCTTCTCGCCTCCCGCGATCTCGATGGCGCGATTCGAGATGACCTCGTTGGAGTTCATATTCGACTGCGTACCGGACCCCGTTTGGAAGACGACAAGGGGAAACTCGGCGTCGAGCTCTCCGGCGATGACTTCGTCCGCCGCCTGAGCGATGAGGTCGGCGATGTCCGCCGGCAATTCCCCGAGTTCTTTGTTTGCGAGCGCCGCGGATTTCTTCAAGACGCCCAGCGCGTGGATCATGGGCCTGCCCCACACGAAGGTTTCCCTGCCGATGTCGAAGTTGTGGAGGCTGCGTTCGGTTTGCGCCCCCCAGTAATGGTCGGCGGGGACCTCGATGGCTCCCATGGAATCGGTTTCCGTGCGCGTCGTCGCTGTGTTATCTGCCATGCCACTAGGGTAACGGCGGAGCCGCACAGCCGTCAGGTCGCACGTCCCACCGGGGCATGCCCGCACGCTGCCGAGTCCGTTTAAGTCGCCGACGATTCTTTCGAGGCATTCTCGACTCAAGAACGAACAAACCTCATGAAATCAGACGATATTCAATCTTCTGAGGCCTCAGCGAGCAAGTTCCCTCCAACGTGAGAATCTCAGACCACCGGACGACTCCACGATACATACACACCGCTATAATGAAAGGGCGGCCATGGCCGCGGGGCTGCTCGCACAGCCCCTTGCACGCATCTAAATCTCGTTTCCGAGGCCGTCTCGGGCGAGAAACACCGTATCCGGCCGGACTGGGCACGCCGTTTCCGGATCGCACACCTGGGAGGTCCGTCGTGATTGAGCTGCGCCCCGTCATTGAGGCAGACCTCTACTTCCTTTGGCATTGGATACACGAAGTGTCCAACCCGGAGTGGGCCCTTTGGGACGCCCCTTACTTCAAGAGGCCCGGGAAGAAGAGCATCCAAGATTTCATGGCGGAGGACGCCGAGTGGTTTCGCGACACCGATCGGCGCATGATCTTCGTCGACGGCAGACCCGCCGGGATCGTCACGAGGTACGAGGAGCTTCCCGCGGGAAGCCGCTGGTGGGAAGTCGGCATCGTCGTTTACGACCCCGATCGATGGGGCAGGGGAATCGGCCGCCAAGCTTTGGAATTGTGGGTCTCGATGATATTCGAGAAGACGGACGCCCACCTCGTGACTCTGACGACATGGAGCGGGAACGAACGGATGGTGCGCGCCGCCTCCAGGGCGGGGTTCTCCGAGTGTGCGAGGATTCCCGAGGCGCGCGAATGGAACGGAAAACGCTGGGATTCGATTCGAATGGTGTTTCTGCGCAGGGCGTGGGAAAGGCAGCTCCGCCCGGCTCCGGCGCGCCTTTCGCGAGGAAGGGTCGCCTCCCACAGGGCTGCCGCGCGCTGACCTTCCAAGCCGGTGCCGGCACTTCCTCAGCGGACATACAGCTTTAGGATATAATTTCTCCTCATGGCTTTCTTCGCTCTCACCTCCGCAAGCCTGCTGTGGACCGTCGTCGCACTCACCGTTGCGTGCTTTGTCTGGACCGTCTTCGGCGTCCCTAGAAAGCGCTGGAGCGGCGCACGCGCGTACGCCCAGCAGGCCCTCGGCGTCACCCTGAGCGCACTCCTGTTCTTTTCGAGCGCTTTCCTGGCTTTCAACCGTTTTTCGATCTGGTACTCCGATTGGAGCGACCTCTTCGGCTACGCTTCAGACCGCGAAACGACGACGCAGTACGGCAGCGGAGCGGCTCTTGCCACGCCACAGGCCAAGGCTACGAGGACGCCTTCCAACGGAGCCTCGAATTCCCGCAAATTCACCGAGCTTCAACGCAAACCCCTGACCAATTCCGCACTGTCGGGCGTTTCCGCCAAAGCTCCGAACGGCCAGTGGATCACCGCGAAGATTCCCGGGCAGGGATCGGACGACGACGCGTGGGCTAGAGTGTGGCTGCCTCCCAGCTACATGGACAATCCAAACAAAGCCTATACAGTGATCATGGCCTTTCCCGGGGTTCCCGGCTCGCCCAAAGGATACGAACGGCCGATGCACACCGACGCCGACCTCGCCGCAGCCGTCAAATCAGGCAAGATCCGCGATTCGATCATCGTCTCCCCGAACGTTTTCCCGCACGACGCCGACACCGAATGCATGGACGTACAGGGCAAGGGAATCGAAACCTGGGTCACGAAGAACGTCGTGCCGTGGGTGAAGACAAACCTTCGAACCGAAGAGGGCCCCGACGCCTGGGCGACCTACGGATACTCTGCAGGGGCGTGGTGCGCCAATATGTTCGCCGTGCGGCACCCGGATCTTTTCAAAACGTCGATTTCGATGTCCGGTTATTACGCCCCGCTCTTTCCCTCGGGCGAAAGCAACCAGGAAGGCTACGTCTTGGCAGACGAAGTGGCCCGCAACCGTCCGCCCGTGAGGATCTGGAATCTCTCGGGCGCAGGGGACGGGAAATTCCGCAAGTCTTTCGACGACTTCGCCCCGAAGGTGGTCTCGCCGACGTCGCTCACGTCTGTCGAGGTGAAGGGAAGCTCGCACAAGTGGGATGCGTGGACCTCTGCTCAACCGAAGGCGCTCGAATGGCTCGGAGCCAACGCTCCCGCCTTCAGCCCTCAATCCGGCTCGGCCAGCCCTCAATCCGGTTCGACGACGAAGGCCCCGCAAATCAACGCATCCACTCCGACGGCCAAGCCCTCGGCCAAAACCGGTGCACCGGCGCCCGGGCCGGAGGCGGCGAAACCGCAGTGGGAGCCGCGGATTCGCGAACCCAAGGCCGAGAACAGCCCCCGCTAGGGGCTCGCCGCGCCGAGCCTGTCTCGCCCGCGGCCCAATCACGCTCTCTCGGCAGGGTCGCCGCCTGAAGGATTCCAAGCGACGGGAACTCCGGCCGGATCGCTCAACCGCAGGGCGTCCGGCGGCGTCGAATACGTCCGGCCGGGGTAACGCCCGAATTGTTCTTCGTCGGTCAAGGGTTTGACGGTCCGCAGGCGCTCCGCGGCCCAGGCCGGGGGCGGCCAACCGTCGCGGCGATCCGATCCGGCTGGCAGCGGAGAGCGGCAGAGGGCGGTGCGCAAGGGAGGCTTGACCATGAGGCGACCCGGCCTGCCGCGGTCACGAAGGGCGTGCGCGCGCCATGTGAGAATCGGGTGGGTCGTGAACCATGCAACGAGATGGAGCCAAAAGCCCCGCTCGGTCGCCGCCCTGTCGGCCATGTCGTTGAAGTTCACCTGTGCGCCGAGGTACTTTCCCGCGCTTATAACCCCGATCATTCCGGGTGCGCCGGCGGGCGCACCCTCGTATCCGTAATTGTCTGCGGTGTACTCCTGGGCGCGAGAAAGGGCGGTGCCGAGGAACGGGACCAGGCTGCCCACTGACATGGCCAGGAGCCGAAAGTAACTCACGTGCCCCGCAGCGAGATGTCCGACCTCGTGATTGATGACGAATCGCAGGGCCTCCGGGTCGCGCGCGGCGCCTCCGATCTCGAAAAGATCAGAATAGACGGCGACGAAACGTCGATGTCCGTGCCCGGAGGCGTAGGCGTTGATCCTGCCATTGCCGAGGAGGACATACGCGTCGGGCACTTTTCGCAGCCCCGTCCGCTCGGCCGCTTCGACGACCATCCGATATCCCTCGGGAAACTGCGTCGGACTCATGCGCACGCCCCGCGAACGCAGATTGGCATAGACAAAGGCTCTGACTCCCCAGATTCCCACGGCGACGCAGATCATCACAAACAGGACGACGCCGAAGATGTCCGCCGACGTTCTAAAGCGCCCGCAGCCCTTGGGAAGAAATCTGAAGTAGCCTTGCGACAGGAAAACCTCGAATCCGCCCTCGCACACGGCGTCCGGGGCGGTGAGCAGCCACCAGTAGAAGGCAATGGCCCCGAGGGTTGCAAGTGCGGCCGCGGCCAGAAGACGCAGCTCCCACGGGTGGCGCAGCGCCGCGCGTCCAAAGAGTCCATGAACCGTAGGGCCGTTCCAGATCGACGGCTGCGAGATGCTCATGTGCTTAACATCACCAACGGAGAACTCCGGCTCA
>NZ_DBHHEV010000002.1:74055-79203 GCF_057238965.1 Peptidiphaga sp. | reverse complement strand
ATGAAAGGGCGGCGAGAGCCGTGACGCAGAGCGTGAGAGGCGGCTCTTCGGCCGGCGGCGGAGTCGAAGGGCTGTCCGAACAAGAAAAGCGGGTCCTGGCGCTCGCGGCGGAGGGGATGACGAACCGTCAGATCGCGACGGCCTTGGGCGTGGGCGCGGCCACGGTCAAGACATACTTTTCCCGGGCTTTCGCCAAGCTCGGCGTCGTCGATCGGACGTCCGCTGTGGTCGAGGCGATGAGGCGCGGCGAAATCGACGCGTGATGCGCGGACATGAGTATTGAGAAGGACGCAAAGCTGTGAAGATGTAAAGCAAAATCCAGTAATTTACTCGATGAGGTATATCGAAAAAATAATCGATAAACATGGCCTGCGCATGGCGTGTGAGGTTCGTTTCTTCTTTGGATGAGGGTGGTGTGCGGCACCAGTGTGTGGCAAGCTAATTATGAATCGATCATCCGAGCACAAGTGAAAAGGGTCAGGACAATGGCAGTGACGACGGTTTTCGATGTTGCCGACGCACTCCTTGAGCGCGCCCCGGGACACAGGCTCGAGACCCTCAAGTTGCAGAAATTGTGCTTCTATGTGTTTGGGTGGTATGCCCACCAAACGGGGGTGGCGCTGTTCGACGAGCGATTCTACGCCATGCCGAAAGGCCCGGTTGTGGGGGAGCTTCTCAGCGCGCATGCGGGCAAAGCTGCTTTCTCACAGGAACAGCTCGGCAAACAGTTTGACGAGCACGATCTAGACCGCGACGGTCTCGATCTTTATGTCGATGAAATCGTCGACGCCGTATGGCGGTGTTACGGGAAGCTTAGCGCCGGTGAACTCGTGGATCTGACTCACGAAGAACAAGTGTGGATCGACGCCTGGGAACATCGCCCGGAAGGCGCTCGCCGTGGCGACCTTTCGCAAGAAGAGATTGTTGGTTACTTCCTGCATCGTCGCTTCACGTCCTTCGAGGAGGGGAGGCTTGATCTCCCGGACAGCCGGGTAACATTCGTCGATGCGGATTGGCTTTCCGGGCTCGATTCACGGGACAATCTGATCTCCGAGGAGTTCATCGCCGATGTCGTTGCTGCCCTACGTTGAGGCGGCATAGTGGATTATCGAATAGAGGCCCTGACAGCGGATCGTCTTTCCGTTGCCCAGTTTGACTGTGGGCACGGAAACTCTTTGGGAAGATGGCTTGAAGATAAGGCCTTGGGGTATCAAAAGGAGCATCTCTGCCGTGTCCACGTCATGATCGACGAGAAAAACAGTGACCGTCTGTGCGGATTTTTCACGCTATCGGCCCATCAGATTATAACCGAGGAGATTGCGAGGAAAGATCGGCGAGACGATCCCAAGAACGGATCAATCGCTGGTTCCCTTGAGGGACATCCAAGTTTGTTGCTTGGCAAGTTTGCGCTTGATAAGGATTATCAGGGAAGCAAGGTCAGTTCGGTTCTCATGCACTTCGTCTATCAGGCTTTCCTGGCGTCGCTCCAGTATTCTGGTGCACGGTATCTTGTTGCTGAGGTCCGCGAAGACGCTCTTCGAAGGGTGTATCGGGATAAGTTCAAGTTTGCTTTGTCGCCATCGGCAGGTAAAAACGGTAAGAGAACGTACTACAAGAAAACCGCAGACATTTGTGAAGAAGTTCGGCGAGTGGATGCTGCCCTTCGTGGCGAGCGCCCTGATTAGCGTATCGTTCGGCGGTTTTCGGCGCTTAGAAGGATTCCCGAACGCGGACCCTGTAGCGCTCGTCGCCCGCGGGTTCTGAATCGGCCGTGGTGGGGGCGCGTCGCACGTCGCGCGGTTTGGATCGTCCCTACTAGAGCGTTTGCACGTCCCTCTGGTCCCCCAGGTCCACATGTGGACAGGCCGTACGAGGGCGGAATTCCGGCGTAAAATGAGGCAATGCTCAGGATGGAGGCCTTGCGATTGGCGGGGCCCGCGGGACAAGGAGGAGCTTATGACCGATGATTCTTTGACCGGGGAGGAAGTGCGGGGCTTCGCCGCGGCCTTTTCCGTCGACCGCACCGCTCGGATCGTCCAGAACGCCGTCGCCGAGACGCCCATCGACAAGGTGGCGATGGATCGGGAGATCGTCACGTCGATCGACCCGTCCGTGTCCGTCAAAATCGACACGTGGCCTATCACGAACCAGAAGAAATCCGGCCGCTGCTGGCTGTTCTCCGGCCTCAACACGCTCAAGTCGGCCGTCTACGAGCACACCGGCGTCGAGGAATTCGAGTTTTCCCAGAACTACCAGCATTTTTGGGACAAGCTCGAGAAGGCTAACTACTTCCTGACGTCGATGATCGAGCTCGCCGACCGCGACGTCGACGACCGCACCGTCCGTTACCTGTTGTCGAACCCGATCGACGACGGCGGCCAGTGGAACATGTTCGTCGCGCTCGTCGAGAAATACGGAGTCGTGCCGAAGTACGCGATGCCGGAGACGGAATCCTCGTCCAATACCCGCGCGATGAACCAAACGCTCCAAAAGCTGCTGCGCAGGGGTGCCCGCGACGTTCGGCGGGCATCCGCCGAAGGGACCGATCCGGGCGAGGTCAAGGCCGCCGTGCTGGAACAGGTTTACAGGGTCCTCGCCATTCACCTGGGGACGCCGCCGCAGCGCTTCGTCTGGCAGTGGCGCAACAAAGACGGCGAATTCGGGCGCGAAGGCGAAATGACGCCCCTCGAGTTCGCGGCAAGGTATCTGCCTGATTTGAGCGAGTATGTGTGCCTCGTCAACGATCCCCGGCCGAGGTCGCCCTACAACGCCCTGTTCACCGTGGACAGGCTCGGCAACGTCGTGGGCGCCAAGCCGGTCGTCTACCTCAACGTGTCGATCGAGGTGATCCGCAGGGCGACGTCGGAAACCCTCGAATCGGGAAAGCCCGTGTGGATGGGATGCGACACCGCCAAACAGTGCGACTCGAAGCTCGGCATCTGGGACGGGCGCCTCTTCGATTACGAGGGCACGTACGGCATCGACCTGGAGATGACGAAGGCCGAGGAGCTCCAGTACGGCGAGGCTCAGATGACGCACGCCATGGTTTTCACCGGGGTCGACATCCTCGACGGGGAGACCCGCCGTTGGCGGATCGAGAACTCCTGGGGTGACGAGATCGCCGACAAAGGCTTCTTCACCATGAACGACTCGTGGTTCGACCAGTATGTATTCGAGGTGGCCGTCCACCGCGACCGTCTCCCCGCCGATCTGCTTGCGGTGCTCGACTCCGAGCCGATCGTGCTGCCCGCGTGGGATCCGATGGGCTCGCTCGCCTGAGGGGAGGCATTCGCAGATGCCGAGGACGTGGACGCCCGTGAAACTTCGGATTGTGAGGGTGGCAGTGCGCACGGTTTTCGCCGTCGTCGCGCTGTCTGTGATCGGCTGGCTGTATTTGGGGTCCATCACTATCCAAGCTCCTAATGACGGTCCACCGTTGGAGTGCGAGCCCTTGGGGAAGGGCGGTCCCAACAGCTACCACATGAAGGGTTTTCCCGATCCTGAAGCTTTGAAAAGAGTCCAGAGCTATATGGATTATGAACTAGATGCGCCTAGGCGAAGTGATTCGGATACAAAGAACGCATTCTTGAAAGATTGGAAACTGGAATGTCAGCGGGCAAGGGAAGGACGGCGGGATCTTCTCAGCATTATTGCCGTTGTGTCTGCCACCGTCTTCTTGGCGTTGGGCTCGCGACGTCCGTTTCCTGGGCGATTTACGTCCGGAGAGTCTGATCCGCCGAGGTCGAAGGGGATGCCGTTGGCGGCAAAACTGCGGATTGCCCAGGCAGCGGTGCGCACAGTTTTCGCAGCGGCTGCGCTTTCCGTCATTGGTTGGCTTTATCTTGGAACGCCTACTTTTCAAGCGCCAGATTCAGCGACGCTCAAGTGCGCGCCTTTGGGGAGCTTGGATTCGAACGGTTATTACATGGCCGACAGTGACCTTGACGACCAGGGCTGGATCGAACACTATTTGAATAACGAGGTGGATCCAACTAAACGGTTTGATCTCAGTGTCAAGAAGACGCTTGTGAAGAATTGGGAGCACAGCTGCGAGCTAGTCAGAGAGGGGCGGCGAGATCTTCTCATCATCGTTTTAGTCTTGTCCGCGACTATTTTCCTTGCCTTGGGTTCGCCGCGTCCGTTCCCCAAGCTGTTCAAGTCGGCGTCGACGCTGCCCGATCCTTCGACACCGAACTATTTTTCGACACCGACGCTGCGCGATTCCTCGGCACGGACGCCGAGCGATTCCTCGCCGCAGGGTGAAACTGCTGAGACCGATGCCGCTGCGCCACCGGAGAGTCTACGGCCAGCGGAGAGTCCAAATAGGGGACGGACCCGACCCGAGACGATCCGGCTCGGGACAGCGCGTCTTCGAGCAAAGAAGGGCATATCTGGCGGGATGTAGGCGTCTCGGCGGAAGCTCCGGCCCGTCGCCCCGCAAATGGCAGGATGCCGCGAGGCCGAGGGTTTCCTGGATGCGGGTCGCTGCGCACGCAAGAGCATGCAAGAACAGGACCTAGATGCATGATCAGGACCGAAATGTGGTCCTTTTCTTGCACCCAGGTCCTGTTCATCGGGGTCAGTCAGGCTCACCGGGCAGTCGACCAGCGCTTGCGAGCGCCGCGACAGCGCACTAGCCCCGCTACGACAGCTGACCAGCAGCCGCGACAGCTCCCCGGCCCCGCTACGGCGGATCACCAGCAGCCGCGACAGCTCCCCGGCCTCGTCGAGACAACTCCCCAGCCGCCGCGCCGAGCCAACGAGGCGGACGCTGGTCGGCTTGGGCCGGTCGGCTACTCCTCGATCTCGCTGCGGTCGCGGCTCCACAGTGTGTGGAACGTGCCCTCGCGATCGACGCGCTTGTACGTGTGAGCGCCGAAGAAATCGCGCTGCCCCTGGATGAGGTTCGCGGGAAGCTCGGCCGCGCGGACGCCGTCGTAGTAGGCGAGCGACGAAGCGAAAGCCGGGATCGGAACGCCGGTGAGCGCGCTGAAGCTCACGATGCGCCGCCAGGACTCCACGGACTTGCCGATCTCGCCGGCGAAATAAGGGTCGGCCAGAAGCAGCGGGAGCTTCGGGTCCCGCTCGTAGGCCTCGGTGATGCGGTTGAGGAAGACGGCGCGGATGATGCAGCCGCCGCGCCAGATG
>NZ_DBHHEV010000002.1:51058-74042 GCF_057238965.1 Peptidiphaga sp. | reverse complement strand
TCAACGTTCCAGCCGTTCTCCTCGGAAGCCTTGCGTATGAGCTCGAATCCCTGGGAGTAGGCGACCATCTTCGAGGCGTAGAGCGCCCGTCGGACGTCCTCGATGAAAGCCGCAGGGTCGGCGAAGGAAACGTCCTCGGTCCCCGCGGGAAGCCCCCGGCCCGCCTGCCGCTCCGGCACCGAGCCGGAAAGGGAGCGCGCGAAGGTCGCCTCGGCGATCCCGGTGGTGGGAACGCCGACCTCGGCCGCATTCTGAACCGTCCACGCGCCGGTTCCCTTCTGGGAGGCACGGTCAAGGACGACGTCGACGAAGGCCTTGCCCGTCTTCGGATCGACGTGCTGGAGCACGTCGGCGGTGATCTCGATGAGGTAGGAATCCAGCTCGCCCCTGTTCCACTCTTCGAACACCTTGCCGATCTCGGCTGCGGACATTCCGAGGGCCTTGCGCATGAGATCGTAGGCTTCGGCGATGAGCTGCATGTCGGCGTACTCGATGCCGTTGTGGACCATCTTCACGAAGTGGCCGGCGCCGTCGGGGCCGACGTGCGTGCAGCAGGGAACGCCGTCGACGTGGGCGGAGATCTTCTCGAACATCGGGCCGAGCCGGCGGTACGACTCCGGCGTGCCGCCGGGCATGATGGACGGCCCGTTGAGGGCGCCCTCCTCGCCGCCGGAAACGCCCGAGCCCACAAAGTGCAGCCCGCGCTCGCGAATGGCGGCCTCGCGGCGCACGGTGTCGCGCCAATTGGAGTTGCCGCAATCGACGATGATGTCACCGGGATCCATGAGGGACGCCAGCTCGTCGATGACGGCGTCGGTGGCGGGCCCGGCCTTGACCATGATGATCGCAACGCGCGGGGCAGACAGCGCGTTCACGAAATCGGCCATGGATTCGGCGGGGAAGAACTCGCCCTCGTCTCCGTGCTCCTTGACGACCTTCTCCGTTTTGGCCGCGCTGCGATTGTGAATGGCCACCTTGAAGCCGTTGCGGGCCAGGTTGCGCGCCAGGTTCGAACCCATCACCGCCATGCCGGTGACGCCGATGTCCGCCACCGCCTTGGCCGGGGTTGGAATCGCCATGTTTGCTCCTTCGTGTGTCACGGCCGACGTCGCCGCTCGCTGCGCTTTTCCTTCGAAAGCCGCGATCGGGGCTGAAAGCCTTGTTCTGCGGATTGAGGTTTCGATCCGCGGGCGTCCGCTTCCCGCCCGTGAAATCGTCCACCCATAAAAATACGCCAGGCGCGCCCCGAGTGGAACTCGGAGCGCGCCACAGCGGCCGATTTATGCGCCGAGCGCAGCCGAGACGACCGCCTTGGCCGCCTCCTGGACCTCGGCCAGATGCTCGGCCCCCTTAAAGGACTCAGCGTAGATCTTGTACACGTCTTCGGTTCCCGACGGGCGGGCCGCGAACCACGAGCTCTCGGTCGTGACCTTGAGGCCGCCGATCGGGGCGCCGTTTCCGGGCGCCCGCACAAGTTTCGCCGTGATCGGCTCGCCGGCCAGCTCGGAAGCAGTGACGTCCTCGGGGGAAAGCTCGGCCAAACGGGCCTTCTGCGCCTTGGTCGCTGGCGCGTCCACGCGTGCGAAAGCCGAGTCGCCGTAGCGTTCGGCCTGCTCGGCGTGCAGCTGCGACGGCGACTTCCCGGTCACGGCGATGATCTCCGAGGCGAGCAGGTCCATGATCAGCCCGTCCTTGTCCGTCGTCCACACCGTGCCGTCCGTGCGCAGGAAAGAGCCGCCCGCGCTCTCCTCCCCGCCGAATCCGACGTCGCCCGTCAACAGGCCGGGAACGAACCATTTGAAGCCGACCGGGACTTCGATGAGCTTCTTCCCGATTCCCGCGACGACCCGGTCGATGAGCGAGCTGGAGACGAGCGTCTTGCCCACAGCCGTGCCCTCGCGCCAGCCGGGGCGATGCGTGAAGAGATACTCGATGGCCACGGCCAGATAGTGGTTGGGGTTCATGAGGCCGCCGTCGGGGGTGACGATTCCGTGGCGGTCCGAGTCGGCGTCGTTGCCCGTGGCGACGTCGAAGGGCGTCTTGCCGTCCGGGCCCGGCGTCATCCTCGCCCGCAGGGAGGCCATGGCGTGGGGGGAGGAGCAGTCCATGCGGATCTTTCCGTCCCAGTCGAGCGTCATGAACGGCCACTTCGGGTCGACGACGGGGTTGACTACGGTCAGGTCGAGGCCGTAGCGCTCGCCGATCGCCCCCCAGTACTCGGCCGAGGCCCCGCCCATGGGGTCAGCCCCGATGCGCACGCCCGCCTTGCGAATTGCGCCGAAGTCGATCATCGCGGCGAGGGCGTCGATGTACTGGTCGAGGTACTCGTACCCGTGCACGCTGCCCTTGGCCCGCTCGTAGGGGACCCGGGCAATCTTCTTCCAGCCCTCGCGCAGAAGCTCATTGGCCCGCGCCGCGATGACCTTCGTCGCGTCGGTGTCCGCGGGTCCGCCGGTGGGAGGGTTGTACTTGAAACCGCCGTCGCGCGGGGGGTTGTGGGAAGGCGTGATGACGATTCCGTCGGCCAGGCCCGATCCGGTCTGGCGCACGCCCGCGGCCGTCCCCGCACCGTTCGCGCGCAAAATGGCGAGCGACACGGACGGCGTGGGCGTCCACGATCCCCGGGAGTCGACGCGGACGTCGACGTCGTTGGCGACGAGCACCTCGATGGCGGTGCGCTCCGCGGGGGCAGACAGGCCGTGGGTGTCGCGGCCGATGAAAAGGGGGCCGTCATAGCCCTGGGCTTTGCGGTATTCGACGATCGCCTGCGTCGTTGCGGCAATGTGGGCTTCGTTGAAGGCTCCGTCAAAGCTCGAGCCCCTATGGCCGGAGGTTCCGAAGACGACCGCCTGGAGGGGATCGGCGGGGTCTGGTTCGATATCGTAATAAGCGGAGATCAGGGCATCGACGTCGATGAGGTCCTGATCGCGGGCCGGAGTACCTGCGCGTTCGTTCATGGCCCAATTGAACCACGGAGCTCTCTTTGGGGCTAGGGAGGTCCGTCCCAAGAACCGCCTGCGTCTCAAAATGCGGACCTTCGACGTCGAACGCTCGATTCGGGGGCGCGCCCCCGGTCTGGTTTGCGGACGCGGCTCGGAGCGCCGACGCTCGGCTTCTGTCGCGGACGCTCGGCTTCTGTCGTGGACGCAGCGGTCGGCTCGCGGGCCTTTGCCTTGAGCCTTGTAAGATCGAGGCGGACGCCGTTCAGAAGATCGAGGCGAACGCCGTTCCGCCCAGAAAAGCGAGCAGGCCCGAGCCCGCAGTTCCGAGAACCAACCCCGCGGATGCGAGCCTCCGCCCTGCGCGGGCAAGTTCGACGGCGTCGAGCATGGCCGTGGAAAAGGTTGTGAATCCCCCGAAAAAGCCGGTTGTGACCGCCCGCAGGGCTCTCGGGTCCATCGCGGAGAAGGCCGACGTCGCCGCGCCCAAGAGGAAGCAGCCTAGGACGTTGACGGCGAAGGTTCCCCAAGGAAATTCCGGGTGCCGTCGGCGGACCAGGCCGTCGAGGCCGGCGCGGCACACCGCGCCGAGGCCTCCGGCAAGAGCGACCGCAATCATGGGCTCGCCTCCGGCTCCGACTCGTCTGCCAGCCGGCCGCGCCGCTCGGCGCTCCTTTGCCTTGCGCCTCCTCGCCCGCCGCGCGCCCCGAGGGCAAGACCGGCCCACGCGCACAGCAGGCCGCAGACGATCGATCCCGCGGCGTAGGCCGTTGCCCGCGCCGTCGTCGCCGCCTCAACCTCGGCTGCGAATGTGCCGTAGGTCGTGAACGAGCCCAGAAAGCCGGTGCCCAGAAGCAGGCGCACCCGGGGGTCCGCGCGCGGGAAACGGCGTGCGAGAAGGCCCGCGAGGAGCCCGAGCAAGAATGCGCCGGCGAGGTTCACGGTGAGAGTCGCCCACGGAATCGCCGACGCCCATGCCTGCGCCCCGCCGGGAAGGAGCTCACCTATCCAGGCGCGCAGCGCGGTTCCGGCGCAGCCTCCCGCGAAAACGGCGGCGTACGGCCCGGTCAGCCGCCGCGCGAGCCCGCCGACCCGATTTCGCTCACGCACAGGCAGCCCCTGCCCTCATTGCCGCACGGCCGCCTGATAGTTCAGGCGTGAGTAGACGAGCTTCCACCTGCCGCCGAACTTCTGCGCCGCCCAGACGTCTGCGGGCAGCCCTCCGGTGGAATTCGACGGGGCGAAGATGACGGCGTCGATCTTCGCCTTGCCGTACGTGCCCTCCCAATAGACGCGGTTGCCTGGCACGTTGTAGGCCAGCATGGGCAGGTTGGCGACGACGTTGTGCCCCGTGCCCAGGGCCTCGACGGCGTCCCTTCCGGCCCGGGCCTGCTCTTCCGTGACAGAAAAAGGCGTGCGCCCGTCGACGAGTTGCCCGATCGGGCCGAACCACGCGACGCCGACGTTCGATGCGAGCGCGACGCAGACCGCCGCCAAGCGCGCCCTGTACGTGCCGCGCCATCGCGAGCACGCGTCGATCAGGGCGATCGCGGCGATCGGCATCAGGATGGCCGAGTAGTGCCAGTGCCAGCCCCAGTAGTGCTCGACGTTTCCGGCGAAGCGCCAAAAGAGCGTGGGCAGCATGATCCAGACGTAAGGGCTCACGAGCCCTATCAGCCCCGCCGCAAGGGCCAGAAGCAGGAGCGTCGCATACTTCGTCGCCGGAAGGAAGAAACGGAGGAGGAAATTCGATGCGACGGCGTCGTTTTGCGCCAGCCTGTTCGTATACTCCCATCCGCCCTCGGGGTTGAAGATCGGGAGGATGACGAGTATCGCCAGAAGAGTCCACGCGAGGCCCCACGCGGCAAGGCGGACGCCGGCCTTGCCCTGGGGGGAGGAGAGCGCCTTCTTCAGGGACGCGCGCGAGCGAAGCGCGAACCTGTTGTCGGCGCGGGACGCCGCGCCCCACGCCTGCCACAGAAAGACAAGGCCGACGGCGCACGCCGTCAGGCCGAGGTCCTCCTTGACGAAGACGAGTAGCCCGACGGCGACGAGCGCCGACCGCGAGTTGCCTTTCGTGTCGAGCCATCGGGCGAGCCCGTAGGCAAGCAGCGGGACCGCGAAGGCTATTTCGTGGAACTGCGATTCGACCGCGCTCCACAGACCCCAGCTCATGGCGTAGCCGATTCCGACGATCGCCCCGAGGCTCCTCCCCAGCCGTTTGACCGCCAAAAGCGTTATCGGAACCGAGCTGAGTGCGAACAGCAGGTCTTGGAGGACGAGCAGGGCCAACCCCGAGGGGAACAGCTTGTATACGGGGCCCAGCAGAACGAGCAGCGGGTGGAAGTGGTCTCCGAGCAGATTGAATTCGGGTCCCTTGATGTCTACCGTCGGCGCGTCGAATTGGGAGTACTGCTTGGCGAGCTCGGTGAAGATTCCCAGATCCCACGACGGCGTCGAAAAAGTCCTCCACTGCAGCTGCGAGTAGAGGATGTAGGCGAAGGCCGAGACTGCGGCTATCGACCAGGCGAGAATGTGGGCAACTGCCCTCGAGGGGGCGGCCGCTGCGGCGGAAGCTCCGTCTTTGGAAGGCCCGACCGGTTGCTGCGACGCCTGCGATTCGGGGCTGGCAGCCGCTTCTGCGTCCGATTCCGCCTCCGGTTCATGCGGCTCGGGATTGGGCTCGGCGGCTGGATCGGAGCGCGTTTGGAGGTCGGGCTGCGTTTCTCGGCCGGAGCCGGTTTGGTGGAGGTCGGACTCAGGTTCGGCGCCTGGCGCTGCCTCCGGACCGGGCTCCGCGATCGGATCCAGCGATTCGGGCGAGGTTTCTTCTGGGCTGGTCACAACGGAAGTCTAACCATTGACTGCGCTGTTTCGTCGCGTTGCGCCTCACGCGAGCGTGTTTCCTGCGGGAACGAGGGCCGCGTCGCCAGGCCCCGGCGCGCCCTGCATGGGACGGCGTTTCATGCGGAAAGGCGGTTTCATGCAGAAAGGGGGTGGTGTGGGAGTTGGGAAGCGCATGTGGGCACAGCGAGTGCATGCGCGGGTGCGGAAAAGACTCGGACGAACGTCGGGTGTCCGGTGAATCCCAGAGCCCTCTGACAAACTAAAGTCCTTTGGCGAACTACGGTCCTTTGGCAAACTGAAGTGGTTGGGGGCGAAACTGAGTTTCGCCCCCAACCACTTCAGTTTGTTGAGAAGGATGATCCAGCCAAAGCCGAATCGGCAGGGTCAGTATGCCCTGCGACGGCGTGCCACGAGAACTCCGCCGGTTCCGGCTGCGGCGACCGCGACGGCGGCGAGGGTTGTGACCGAAGCGCCCGTGCGCGGAAGCTGAGCGCCAGAGACGCCTCCCTTCTGGCCCGAGCCTGTGCGGGGCGACGGGACGACGGGAACCGAAGCTCCGGGATCCTGCTGGTTGGGCGCCACGCCGTGATCGCCGCCGTTCTCGGCGCCGGTCTTCTGCGGTGTGCCGGTGTTGAGCCCGGGAACCTTGTTGTCACTCGGGCTGCCGGCGCCCGGCTGAGAGGGGTCGCCCTGATTCTTCGGGTCCTGCGCCGAGGGGCCGCCCGACGAGGGCTGACCGGAGGGATCGGTCGGGCTCGGCGACGTCGGATCCTCCGAAGGGGCGGACGGGGTGGGCGACGGCGTCTCGGTCGTCGGAGTGGGGTCGGGCGTGGCGTCCCCGCCGCCGTTGCCGTTGTCTCCCTGGCCGCCGTTGCCGTTGCCGCCGTTTTGGTCGCCGGCTTGGCCGCCGTCGTCGCCCGGGGTCCTCTTATCGTCTCCGTCGCGCGGAGCGTCGCCGTTGCCCTGCGGCAGATTTGCCAGCTTGGCCTGGGCGAGGGCAGTGTCCACGGCCGCCCCCGCGGTTCCGTTGGCGCCGGGAGCGGCCGTCGTCGTGCCGTCGGAGGGCTGGGTCGGCTCTTCAGCGAAGCTCGGCGCGGCCATGCCGGCCACGCTGGCTCCCGAGATGGCGAGAGTGGCGATGATGTGGCGGGGAAGTACCCGCTTTGAGCGCGAATGCGATTGTGTCACGAGCTTTTCCTTTGTTTCGTCTGTGTTCGTCGTTGCGTCCAGGTTCTCGCATGGGTGAGAGGCAGCCGAGAACTCGGCGGACCGCTACCTGATGGCCTGCAACGATTCTTTTCTCCTCACGATAACACTTCGGAAGTGTAAGAACCTAGGAATGTGGCGGGTACTTCTACCACAAACAGCTTCCGTTTCCCGTCGAGATTCCCGCAAACCGTCTAAATCGCGCGGAAAACTCGCATATGTGCGGCTTGCCTCAGCGTGGGCGACCGCACTCTAGATGACCCCGCGTTTGGTGATCGTCCGCAGCGCCAGCCACCCCAACGGCACGCGACCCCAGAAAGTGAGGAGGCGGTAGAGCACGGCGGTGGAGACGGCGATCGACGTCGGAACCCCGGCCACGGTCAGGCCCGTGGTCAGCGCGGTTTCAACGGGGCCGATGCCGCCGGGGGACGGGACGACGGAGCCCAGCGAGTTCGACAGGAGGTAGGCCAAGGCCAAGGTGACGATCGGAAGGCTGTATCCGAAGGCGGCGAGAGAGCCGCCGAAGCAGGCGACGAAGGCGATCGTCTGGACGGTGGACCCCGCGAATCCGTAGGCGATCCTGCTGGGGTGGGTCGCGAGCCACACGAGGCGAGGCCATACCTGGTCAATCGTCGGGCGGATCTTCTTCGCTGCCCATCTGCGCAGGGGTTTGACGAGGAAGAGGGCGGCGACCGCAAGCACGCCGATGGCGATCGCGACCATGACCGCGCCGGAGGGCATGGACAGGGAGCCGATCTTGCCGGTGGCGAGGCTGATCCCGATGAGCAGGATGATCGTGGTGACGAACTGCGCGAGCTGAACGAGGGTGACCGTCGCGACGGCCACTGGCGTGGAGACCCTGCGTTTTTGGAGGAAGCGTAGGTTGAGGGCGGCCGGGCCGATGCCGGCCGGCGCCACGAGGGTCACGAGCGAGGCGGCCACCTGCACCATGACGGCGTCCTTGGCGTTCAACGGCTCGGACGTGTAGGCGCGCAAGGTCATGGCCGCCCCGATGTAGGTGAACAGGCCCGCGACGAAGGCGAAGAGCATCCACAGGGGGTTGGCGTTGGCGAGGGTGGAGCGAAGTTCGTTGAAGTTGACCGACACGACCAGGATGTAAACCGCCACGAGGCCCAGGGAAACGGTGACGACCGTTTTCACGGAGAACCGGTAGAGCTGGGTTGGCGTCACTTCCGCGACCTCGGGGACCTGCTCGGTGAGGCGGTCGCGCAGCCGTTCCAGCTGCTTCTTTTCGGTGAACTTCGCCATCGTCTCGGAGGGGACGATGGCCTTTTGCAGGATCGGGGCGAGCGAGACAATCTGGTCGCGCGGCAGGCATCGGCTTGCCGAGGCGATGGCGCGTTCGACGCCGACGGTCCCCGCCATCATGGCCATCGCCTGCGCCATGTCGATGCGGCGCTCCATCTCGGAGGCCGCAAGGCGGCCGTTCTCCCAGTGCAGCAGCTGGGCGCGCCCGCCCTTGAGCGCCGTGACGCCCGCCCGCACGTCTCCGTGGGAGAAGCCGCGGCGATGGGCGTCTTGGAGGATGTCCCACACGTCGTCGAGCGCCTCGTCGGGAATCCCATTCGGTTCGACTTCGCTCAGGGCGGTGGAGCCGTCGACTTCGAGGATGACGACCTTCGAGCTGTCTGAACCCGCCACAGCCAGGCCGCGGTCGGGGGCGAGCCCGGCGGAGGCGCTCGCCAATTCCATGAGCGCGAAGCGGTCCATCGCCCCGTCGATCGTTTTCTCCGCCTGGCGGGCCGTGGTGGTCAGCACGAGCCGCTGCCATGAGGATTGCAGCACTCCGACGATCTGTTGGTCGGCGTCGAAGAAGGAGGCGTGATGCGGATTTCCAGAGGAATCGACGACGATGTAGTTGCGGGAGGCCTCCTCGCTCAAGGGCGGGTGGTAGGAGGCCAGGAGCTCGTTTCGCAGGGCGATGGGGTCGACGTCGTCGGCCGGCCTGAGATGCTGCGACGCGGCCTTCGCCGAGCGGCTGATAGGGCCGAAGGTCGGCGCGGGCTCCGGAGCCTGGCGGTTCCCTTTGGATTCGAGCCGATCGTCGGCCCGCTGCGGACCGTCGGCCCGGCGGGGACCGTTGGCTCCTTGGGGATCGTCGGCCTGCTGCTCGGACTCCGGGGAGGCGGCTTCCGACCCTTTGGGCTTCGGCGGGGCGCCTTCGAAGGATTCGCCCGCCTTCTGCAGTATGCGATGGATTTGGTCGATGCCGTACCGGTCGATGTGGCCGAGGTCGCCGTATGCGGGGGCGAGCCATGCGGCGAGGGCGGCGTCGTCGGGGAGTTTGTCGATGCGGACCACCAGCTGGGCGTCCACGCCGGCGCGCCTGACGAGTTTGACCAGGTCTGCGCCCGTCGCGCGGTCGAGGAGGAGGCCGCACAGCACGCCGAGAAGCGCGGTGATGAGGGCCCCGGGAAGGGTTTGATTGCCCTGGAGCACCGAGAGGACGAGAACGAGGGAGAGCAGCGGCCAGCCCCACCTCGTCGTCTTCGCGCGCTTGCCGGACCCGGCCACCGTGAGTATCGCCGACACGACGGCGACGTACGGGATGAGCTTGAAATAGGTCTGCTCGACGAGGGAGTCGGAAAGCTGGCCGGTGATGGGCGAGAGCGGGAAGTAGCGGCTGAACAGCCACAGGAGGCCGTAGGTGAAGGCGGCGGCGCTGGCCACAGCCAGGGCGCCCGTTGCGAGCGTGCGCCATCGGCGGTGCCAGGCCATGTCGATGACCAACGCGGCCGGCAGGAAAAAGCCGATGAGGCCTTCCAGGGCGTTGACGGGCATGAACAGGATCGACGTGATGATGCCGCTCGTGGCTGTGCGGACGTCGCGTATGACGGCCAGGGCCGTGGAGGAACCGTAGACTGTGACGACCATTACGCCGACGATCGCCAGCAGTGTGATGACTGCCGACACCAGATCTCTCGGACGTCTCAGCCACCGCGTTTCTTCGTCAACGAGCAACACCGGCCGCCGCGGAGTCGTATTCGTCAGATTATCGTCCACATGTGAATTCTAAGGCAATGGATTGCGAGTTAGGCCAATTGGCGAAACTCGCCCGAGGTTCTTGCTCCCCAGCCTTTCGGGGCCTCCCGTCCGCGTCACGTTCGCCTTGCGGTGAGAGGCAACCGCGCTGCCGCCCGCCGCGGAGCGGCCCCACGGCCGACGTCGCCTCTCGTCGTCCTTCGTTCGCCGTGCGATGAGCGGCGGGCTCGGATGAAAACGGGCCCCTCTCGCGGCAAAGCGGGCCCCCAATGAGGAGGGGCCCGCCCCGTCGCGAGAGGGGCGACCTTCGTTCATGCACGGCATCGGCCTTTCCGAGTCGGCCCGCCCGTCGCGAGAAGGGAGACCGGCGTCGGCGGGCCCCGCGGATCCGCTCGCGTGGACCCCGCTCGGCCACGATACGGCGGCTTGGAGCGGGGGCCTGTCCGTCAGGTCCGTGACCTCACGAGAAGTAGCGGCGGATGACGAGGCCCGTCCCCACCAGGCTCAGGGAGACGGAGAAGACGACGCCCGTTCCCATGTCCAAGCCGGTTTTGATGAGGGGCCGTTCCTCAGTGGCGCGCGCCACTGAGGGCAGGGCGACCGGAGCGCCGACTATCGGCGAGTTGATGCTCGAACCCGGACGCCTGGCGCGGGGCTTCCCCTTGCCGGAAGGCTCGCCGCCGTTGGGGTTGGCCGCTCCCGGGTCGCCGCTCGGGGACTGGGAATCCGTCGGGCTCGGCGTCGCCGTGGGCGCCGAGGGCGAGATGGGCGGCACGACGCCGCTCGGGGACGACGGCGCAGCGCTCGGCGAGGCCTTCGCGCTCGGGGTGTCCGTCGGCGAAGGCTCGGCGCTTTCGGAGGGGCTCGCACTCTGCGAAGGGCTGGCCGTCGGGCTCTCGCTCGGAGTCGGCGAGGGCTCCTCCGTGGGGGAGGCCGTCGACGTCGGCGAGGGGCTCGGTTCCGTGGTTCCGGTTGGCTCGCTCGACGGCTTGGGCGTTTCGGTTGGTTTCGAGGGCGTGGTTTCCGTCGGAGACGGGGTGGGGTGAGACGAGGGCGTTGTGGGCGTGGGCTCGGGCGGCGTCGCCGGGTCAGAGGCCAGCGAAGTCGCGCTCGGGCTCGGCGTCGGCGCAGAGGCGCTCGGTGTCGGCGTCGGCGAGCTTGGGCTCGGCTCTGGGGCAGAGGCGCTCGGGCTGGGCGTGGGCGAGCTTGGGCTCGGCTTTGGCGCAGGGGTGCTCGGGCTCGGCGTCGGCGTGGGCTTCACGTCCGAAGGCAGGCTGAGAACCTCGGTCGATATGGCGACGCCGTGGACCGTGTTCGCCTTGACGACGAAGGAGTTCCCCTTCTCGCCGTCGACGGTGTAGGAGGAGTCTCCCCACCGCACTCCCTCGGGTGCGCCAAGGGCGGCGGAGGAATCCTGTGTGACCGTGATCTTGGTTCCCGCGGGGAACTTCGATCCGGCGTCGACCTTCTGGCCGATGCCGGCGGCCAGCGAAAACGTGCCGGTGCGCTTGTCCGCAGCCAGGGTCCCCGGCGGATTCCAGCTCGGATAGTCGGAGGCCTTGGTTCCCGCGGGAAGCTCGTAACGAGCCGTCACCGGGAAGGCGACGCGCCGCGGAATCGCCTCGGCGTGGGGGCCCGTTGCGCGCGACGTGACGGTGAACGACCCGTGCTGTGCGTCGACTAGTCCGCTGGAGGCGAAGGGGTCTGCGTACTTCGCGGCGGCGGCCTTGACGATCTTGGTCTTGCCGAGCCCGGCGGTGTTGACGTAGGCGAAGTTCGGCGTGATGCGCCCCTTGTCGGGCACGGTGGGGTAGGCGATGCCGTAGTTCGTCTGCCCGCGCCACGGGCCGGTTATGGAAACCGTGGCGGTGGAGCCGTTGATCGAAACGGACATGTCGAAGTCGCCGTAGGCGGCGGTGTAGTCCGTTCCAGAGCCTCCGGTGACCCGAACGTCCCGAACTTCTTTGTCTCCCGCCGATCCCCGGTGGTAGAGCGCCCACTTCGAGGGGTCGGCGAACTTCTGGCCGGGTCCGATCGTGTCCGTGATCGTCACCGTCGAACGCGTGGCCCCGTCCAGCCGCATGTGCTGCCCGGTTTCCCTCAGCCGCTCGGCGACGTAGTCCGCCCCGAAGCTCACGGTCCAGAACACCGATTTGCTCTCGGAGGTCAACGCGGGGGTGACTTTCGCGAAGGTGTGCGGGTTGTAGCCTTTGGAACGCTCGCGCACGGGGCCGCCGGGAATGGGCAGCTTGTACTGGCCCCCGTTGATCGTGAAAGCGGCCGGCGAGGCCGTGGGGGCAAGCGCCGTCAGTCGCAGGCTGACCTTGCCCTTGGGCGCGGCGTATCCCCGGGCTTTCAAGGAGTCGACCGTTTTGTCGAAGACGCAGTCGACCTCGTTGCGCCCGAGTTTGCACTGGCCGATCGCTGTCTGCCTCCCGGCGACGTCGACCGTGAGGTCGGCTTGGGATCCGGGCTCCAGCGTGCGGAAGGAGGCCGGGATGCCGACCTTCAAGGACTGTCCGGGAGCGATGTTCGCTTTGGCGGCGTCCCAGGCGAAAGCCAGCGATGCGTGGTCGCCGACGAGCATGGGATGCGACGCTTCGGCGGCGGTGAGCGGATCGCCGTTGGCGTCTGTGCGGGTGAGCGTTGGTGAGGATATGGCAATGGCCGCGTTGACGTCTGCGTTCGATGGCGTGATGAACGCGGTCAGCGCGGTGACGAGGGTGATGATCACCCCCGCTATCAAGGTCCGTGTGCCCATCGGTTTGCGTGATGAATGGGCCATAATGACTCCTTCGGTCGAAGCCATACTTAGTCCGTTAGGTAAGCGCGTGGTTGGTAGGTGGCATGTTTAATTAGAAACTAACTTATCAATGCATGTTTCCCTAGGCCTCCCCCCAGGGGGGGAGGCCGCATGGGCAACACTCCCCATGTTACTGCTTTTCGTTGATATTTCGCGATTCCTGAGGGGGCGTCCCGCAGATGAGATTTCGGAGACCTTTCCCCTGATTCTTTCTATCTTGGGAGCAAAATAGACGCGCCCCGCTCTCACGTGTCAGGAGAGCGGGGCAAGAATGCCCGGTAAACCGGGGAATCTAGGCCCGTCGCAGACGCAGAGAGTTCGCCACCACGATGACGGACGAGCTCGCCATCGCCGCCGCCGCGATGCCGGGTACGATGAAACCGGCGACGGCCACGGGGATTGCCACGACGTTGTATCCGAAGGCCCAGGCCAAGTTTTCCTTGATGATTCGCAGGGTTTGCGCTGAGATGCGGATGGCTGCGCCGATGGAGCGAATGTCCGAATTCACGATTGTGATATCGGCCGCTTCCTTCGCGACGTCGGCGCCAGACCCCATGGCTATGGACAGATCTGCGCCGGCCAGGGCCGCTGCGTCGTTCACCCCGTCGCCGACCATGGCGACCTTCTGCCCGGCCGCCCGCAGCTCCTCGACGATCCCGACCTTGCCTTCTGGAAGGATCCCGGCGCGCACGTCGTCGATGCCGACCTCGGCGGCCACGGCCGCCGCGGCAGCCTCGTTGTCGCCGGTCGCAAGGACCGGGCGCAGTCCGAGGGACTTCAGCTCGGCCACGGCCGCGGCGCTTTCCGGGCGGACGGCGTCGCGAACGTCGAACGCGCCCAGCAGCCGTCCTTCGAGCGCTACGCCGACGACGGATGCGCCCGGCTCGCCGCTGAGGCCCGATGCGCCTTCGACGCCTGCCTCGGCCAGCCAGCGTGCCGTTCCGGCGGCGATTCTGCGGCCGTCGAGGCGCCCCTCCACCCCGTTTCCGGCCCGAGCCGCAACCGATTCGACGGCTTCCGGCTCGATCCCGCGTTCGTGCGCCAGCGCCACGATCGCCTTGGCAATCGGGTGCTCGGATCCGCGCTCGACGCCGGCCGCCGCGGCCACGAGCTCGCGCTCGCCGACGCCCTCGGCGGGCCGGACGGCCGAAACGGACATCGCGCCGGCGGTCAGCGTCCCGGTCTTGTCGAGGACGATCGTCTCGACCCCGTGGGCCGATTCGAGGGTTTCCGGGCCTTTGACGAGGATGCCGAGGCGCGAGGCGCGGCCTGAGCCGACGAGCAGGGCCGTGGGGGTCGCCAGACCCAGGGCGCACGGGCAGGCGACGACCAGCACGGTGATCGCGCTCGCCAGCGCCATTTCGAGCGGATTGCCCAGGGCGAGCCTCGTTGCGAAGGCGATGCCGGCGATCGCCATGACGGCGGGGACGAAGACGGCCGAGACCTTGTCGGCCAGGCGCTGCACGGGCGCCTTCCCCGTCTGCGCCTCGGTGAGCAGCCTGCCCATTCTGGCGAGAGTCGTCTCCTCGCCGACTCGCGCCGCCCGCACGGTCAGGGCTCCGAAGGTGTTGACGGCGCCGCCTGTCAGCTTGCTGCCGGGGCCGACGTCCACGGGAATGGACTCCCCCGTCAGGAGGGAGGCGTCGACGGCCGACTCGCCTTCCACGACCAATCCGTCGGCTGCCACCGTCTCTCCGGGGCGAACGAGGAATTCGTCGCCGACTTTCAGCTCCGCGGCGTCGATCGTCTCCTCGACGATGTCGCCGCCTTCCCGGCGCACCCGAGTTGCCTCGGCCGGCGCGAGGTCGAGGAGGGAGCGAAGGGCGTCGCCCGCGCTTCGGCGCGAGCGCGACTCCAGCCAGCGGCCGAGGAGGAGGAACGTCACGATGAAGGCCGCCGACTCGAAGTACAGATGCGGCGTTCCCGAGTGGCCGAGCCCGTGGATGCCGGTCATGGACATGGTGTAGCCGATCCTTCCGGCCCCGCCCCACAGGAGGGCCCACGCGCTCCACCCCATCGACGCGAGGATGCCCAGGGCGACGAGCGTGTCCATTGTCGTCGAGCCGTGCCGCCCGGCCCGCCAGGCCGCTTTCAGGAAAGGCCAGCCGCACCAGAAGGCGACGGGGATGGAAAGCGCGCCGACGGCCCACTGCCAGCCCGAAAACTGCCAGGCGGGGGCCATCGACACAGCGACGATCGGCGTGGAGAGGACGAGGGCCGCCCAGAATCGACGTCGAAGGTCCGCCACGCGAGCCGAGGCCGCGCGTGCTGCGGCCTCCTCAGCCCCTCGGGCCGCCTCGCTTGCCTGGACGGTGCGTTCTCCGGCGTCGTCCGTTGTGATTCTCCGCAGAACGGTGGCGCCGTAGCCTGCTTTCTCAACCGTGCCGACGAGCTCGGCGTCGGAAGGGCCGGCCGCGTCCGCCCACTCGACGTGGGCCTTCTCGGTGGCGAGGTTGACGATCGCCGTGACTCCGGGGATCTTGTTGAGCTTTTTCTCCACGCGCGCCACGCACGAGGCGCAGGTCATCCCGGTGACGGCCAGTTCGACCTCGGTCTGCGGCTGCGCCGGATCTGCGCTGGATCGCGCCGGATTTGGGTCGGGTTGCATTGGATTTGCTCCTTGCATTGGATTTGCTCCGGGTTGGGTGGGATCCGCGTGTCGGGGCCGCGTTCGATCGACGCTCCGCGGCTGAGCGCTGTCGGCGCGACCGGACCGTTGCCCGGCGGCGTTCTTGGATCGCAGCATGTCGGCTTCCTCGGACCGCGCTCGATTTGCGGTTGGCGTCGTGGCGACGTCCCTCCTCTCCCGAGCGTGTGTTGTTTCAGCAGCGTCAGCGAACGATCGACTTGACCTCGTATCCGCCTGCCTCGTCGACCGCTTCCTTGAGCGCGGCGTCGGGGATGTCGGCGTTCGTGTACACGAGAACCTTGGACGTTCCGCCCTTTGCGAGGGTCACCGAAACGTTGACGACGTCGGGGAGGGCTTTGAGCTCCTCGGTCACGTGTGAAACGCAGTGCTCGCAAGTCATGCCTGTGACGCCAAGCTCAATGGTGCGGTCGAATGTCATGTCTGTTCACTCCTTTGCTCGCGGCGCTCCATGCGCCGACACATGCTTCAACGCACGTGACCCTCTCGGTATTTCAGAGACGGCGTTTCAGAAGGGGCCGCTGCGGGCGTCTGAGGGGCGGCAGCGGCGGTTGTCTGAGCGGCCGACTGCGGCGAGTGCCTGAGGGGCGAGTGTTTCACAGGCCGTCGTCGCCGGGGTCAGCGAGCCTCGACGCCCATTCGGGCGGGTTCGGGCGCGGAAACGCCTCCATCTCGGCCGCCCAGGCCTGAGGGGTGATGGATTCGACGAGCGGGGGCGTCTCCTCGTACGTGACGTTCAGCTTCGTCTCGCCCGATGCGCTTGCCTGCAAGGTGAAGGCAAGCGGCGCGCCGCGTTCGGGGGTGGCCGCGAGCTTCTTGATCTGCCCCAGGTATTCGAGGACGGCGCTGGGAAGCAGGGAGATCTCTTCGACGACGCCGCCGTAGACGGGGCGTCGGGGCCTGCCGCTGTGCGCTTGCCGGATTTCCGGCCCCTGGCGGGCGCCGTCGCCGGCGTTCGCGCTCCGATCCTCGGACGAGGCGGCTTCGGAACCGGCCCCGGAAGATGAGGCGGCTTGCGAGGGTGAGCCGCCTCCGGAAGACGGAGCGGCCCCGGAAGGCGAGGCGGAAGCCGGGATGAAGAAGTTGCCTCCGTAGCGGAACTGCCCGCCGACTATCTGAACGATGAGGGTGCACGTGCGCCATCCTTCGGGCGCGACGTTCTCGATGAGCGCGTAGACGTCCTTGAGGAGGGAGTCGACGTCGTAGTTCGACCGCTCCCGAACCGACAGCGTCGTGACCGCGGGGAACGTCGAAACCTCCCAGGTTTCGGGCCTGCCTTCCCTCGCGACGGTCTTTTCCATTTCGTCCATCGGCATGACGCAGAAGAAAGCTCCGGGGGAGATGCGGAGCACCCTGTTGCCGATCGCGTAGGGCGCGTCGATAAGGAGGGCGAATCCGAGGGCTTCCACCCCGTTCGGGGAGTTCGCGAGGCGGGTCACCCGGACGGGCACCCCGCGGGCCAGAGCCGACAGGTAGTTTTCGTGGATGTTCAGCCCCTCGTGGTACTCGACGCGCTTGGCCCACAGACCCGTCGACAGCCTCTCGAACCCGCTTTCGGGCGGTTTTTGGGGGCTGACGAGGGTGACGGCGGTCGGCTTCCCTCCGTCGGTTTCGACGTCGACGGCGACGGTTCCCCAGTCGTGCTTGACCACGGGCCCCATGAGTTTGCTCGGTTTGGCCGCGACGAACTCTCCCGTCTGAGCGTTTTCCCACCCCCAGGCGACGCCGTGGTAGACGGCCGCAAGCTCCGGGTTCGGGTCTCCTGGGTGGAAGCGCCACAGTTCGGAGCCGGGGGTCAGGCGCCCCGGCTCTATCCACAGAAGTTCCGCCGTCGCGCCGCCTGCGCTGACGACGCCCGACGGATCGTAGGGGGAGTCCTCCGTGACGCCGCCCAGAAAGGCGTCCGGGTGCAGTGGGCCGACCGCGCGCCGGGTGTGGACGAACGGGCCGATGGGCGCCTTGAGGATGTGCAGCGGCTCGTCGGCCGGGAAGTTCGCCTCGTTCGTTTTGCACAGGAGAAGCTCGCGCAGGCCGTCGGCGTCGCGCACGTCCTCGACTCTTGCCGCGTCGACGGCGAATCCGCAGAAATCCTCCGTCCCCTCGGAAAGGTACCTGGTGGCCTGCCAGGGGGTGACGGCCAGCTGGTAAACGACGCTCATTGGGTTCCTTCGCTCGTCGGGTTGATGTTCTTGATTTTCAGGGTTTCGCCGGCCCCGTCGAGGTTCGCCGTTCGGCGTCTTCGATTGAGGGGCTCGGTTCGGCTCGTCCGATCGTCACCGGTCCATGAGGCGACGAGCCCATTCGGGCTCTTCGTCGCGCGGGAAATATTCGAGTTCCTCCTGCCAGTCCTCGGGCGCGATGTGCTCGAGCAGGGGCGGGTGTTCGTCGGGGAAGGGGATCATCTCGGAGTTTTTGAGGTCGCCCCGGAAGACGCTGAGGGCGTAGGCGAGCGGGGCGCCTTGCCCTTGCAGGGCGTGGAGCACTTTGATCTGCGCGAGGTACTTGAGGATCGCCACGGGGAGCGAATCGACGAACTGCCTTTCGTCCTTCTCTGCGTCGATGACGAAGTGCCCTTCGCCCTTCGCCTTTCGTCCCACGAGTTGCACCACCAAGTCGCATCTTTCCCATTTCGGCGGCGCCATGCCGGTCACAAGCAGTGCCGTCTCCTCCAGGAGCTCGGCGACGTCGTAGTTGCTGCGCTCCTTCTTGCGTTTGCGGGTCACCGTGGGCTTGCCGGCCGTGTTCCACGAGAACGGGGCCGCCCGCCGGTCCACGTGTATCGGCGCCACCTCCTCGACCGTGGGGAAACACGCGAAGACGCCGGGTTCGAGCCGCGCAAAGCCCTGGCTTTCTGCATAGTTTGCGTCGATTGCGCGCGCGACCGCGAGCACTCTCTTTTCGCCGCTCTGGCCTCGCATGAAGCGCACGAGGCGCGACTGGACGCGGTTGATCGTCGCGTACCTCTGGTTTTCGTAGACGGCGTCGTCCTCGGAGAGCTCGATCCGCTTGACCCACATGCCGCTCGACACGGGCTTGAAACCCTCTTCTTGCTGAGGGTCCACGGGTGCGACCATCGTCGCGGCCACGGGTTCGCCTTTCTCGATCTCGACGTCGACGGGAAGCTGCGCCCAATCCCTCTTGACGACGGGGCCGATGAGGTCGCTGGGGGCGGAGGCGACGAACTTGCCCGTGCGCATGTTTCGCCATCCCAGGGCCGTCCCGCAGTAGATCCCGCACAGTTCGGGAGAGGGATTGCCGGGGTAGTAGCGCCACAGCTCCGCGCCGGCGGTCAGGCGCGTGGGCTCTATCCACAGAAGATCGGTGGAAAAGCCGCCGCCGCTGGCGGTCCCCGAGCCGTCGTACGGCGAGATCTCGGAGATTCCGCCGAGGAGCGCGTCAGGGTGGAGGGCCCCCACTGCGCGAGACGCTTGCACGAACGGATTGGTGGGCACTTCGAGTATGTGTATCGGCTCGGAAGGGGAGAACTGCGCGGGCGCTATGGCCCCGCAGAACAGGTCGATGAAGTCGCCGACTTCCTTCATGCCGCTCACCTGGGCGGCGTCGATCGCGAAACCGCAGAAGTCTTCTTTGCCGCCTTCGATGTAGGAACGTGCGCGCCAGGGGGCTATCGCCATTCGGTAGCCGACGTCGATCCGACAGTCTTCGTAGTTTTCGTCCACGGGAACAGCCTCCGTCCGATTGACGCCTTCACTCTATCGGGAGCGGAGGATCCCGCGTGCCGAGCGTCCAGGCTTTGGGCGGGGTGGGAGGCCCTGCCGGCCTTGTGCTTTTCGGCGGCGCCGCCCTTTGCTTGCCGGCGGCTGCGGCGTTCGTCGCCCGCGGCTGTGCCTTTCGGCGTCGGCGCCTCTCAGTTTTCGGCGGGAACGGCCTCGCGCTTGCGCTTATTGGAGCGGACGCGCAGCGCAACCCACAGGGCGCCGCCGAGCAGGCAGACGACTATCGTGACCTTCGTCAGTATCCCGACGTAGCCTTCCACCTTCGTCCAATTCGAGCCGAGGGCGTGGCCGGCCCAGATGAGGATCGTGTTCCACACAGCGGACCCCGCCGTGGTCAGGGCGGTGAATTTCCAGAAGTTCATGCGCGTCACGCCCGCCGGAATCGAGATGAGGGAGCGGAAGATCGGGATCATTCGGCCGAAAAGGACCGTCCAGGTTCCCCTCCGGTCGAAGAACGCCTCGGTTTTCTCGATGTCCGAGGTTTTGACCAGCGGGAGTTTGCCCATGAGCTTGCGCGTTCGCTCCCTGCCGAGCAGAGCGCCGACGCCGTAGAGCGCCCACGCGCCGACCACCGATCCAGCGGTGCACCACAGGATCGCCCCGAGCAGCGTGAAGCTGGCGTTTCCGGTGCCCGCCGTGAAGCCCGCCAACGGAAGGATCACTTCCGAGGGGAGCGGCGGGAACAGATTCTCCAGCGCGATGAGGGACGCGGCGCCGAATCCGCCGAGGTCGTTCATAATGTCTACGGCCCATCCGGCGATGCCTGAGAGCGCCTGAGGATCGGCCGACGACGCGGCGGCAAGGAATCGAGGCACGAGGTCTCCTTGTTCTCTCTACGTTTCTTTCCACTCTATCGACTCAGCACGCTTTGCCGGCGCGATTGCACGTTGGTTCGATCCGACGGTTGCGCGGTACTCGTTCGATACGTTCGGCCTCGCTCGCATCACTCGCCGCATGAGCCGGCTCGGGAAGCGAAAGGCCTCCAATAGTTTGACAGCCGAGTCTGGGAAGCGGCTGCGGTTTGCATGTGATCTGACTCCCGTGTTGACGGAGGCGGGCGGGCTCGGGGCTGCGCGTTGACGTGGCCCTCGGGCTCAGCGCCCTTCGCTCATCTGATCGGCTCTGGACGCTCGACGGTTCATTCGCGAGCGGCCTCCGCATGCTCGGTCGGCTCCGTGCGCTCCAAGGCCTCGTCATTGGGCTGTGCGGCGCCGTCGGGGTGAGCGGCGTCGCCGGGCTGTGGCTGTGTGGCGCCGGCGAAGTGCCCCGCGCCGCTGAAGTACGCGGCGCCGTCGAGGAATCCGACCAGCCGAGCGGCCAGCCCGGTGTAACCCGCAGGGGTCAGCGCCGCCAGGCGCGCCGCGACGTCGTCGGGCATGCCCAATGAGGCGATCGCTTCGCGCATGTCTTCGGCCGTGACCTTGCGCCCCCGCGTCAGCTCCTTCAAGCGTTCGTAGGGGTTGCCCATTCCGGTGGCGCCGCCGAGTCCGGCCGCGCGCATGGCCTGCTGGATCGGCTCGCCCAGACCCTCCCACGAGGCGTCGAGGTCCTCGGCGAGCCTTTGCGGGTTGGGGTCCACGCCGGCGAGCCCGCGCACGAGGTTGTCGAGAGCCAGCAGCGAGTGCCCGAAGGCGACGCCGATGTTGCGCTGCGTCGTCGAATCGGTGAGGTCGCGCTGAAGCCGCGAGGCGGCGAGCGTCTCGAACAGCGCCGAGGAGACCTCGAGGTTCGCCTCGGCGTTTTCGAAGCGGATGGGATTGACCTTGTGCGGCATCGTCGAGGAGCCGGTTGTGCCCTGGGCGGCCAGGTTTTGGTGGAAGTAGTCGAGCGAGATGTACGTCCACATGTCGGTGGCGAGGTTGTGGGCGATGCGGTTCGCGTGGACGACGTCGGAGAAGAGGTCCGCCTGCCAGTCGTGCGGCTCGATCTGGGTGGTCAGCGGGTTCCACACGAGGCCGAGGCCTTCGACGAAGGCTCGCGAGAGGGCGGGCCAGTCGGCGTCGGGCAGGGCGGCGACGTGCGCGCCGAAGGTTCCGGTGGCGCCGTTGATCTTGCCCAGGTAGTCGGCGCTCGCGATTCTGCGGAGCTGGCGGCTCAGGCGGTGGGCGAAGACGGCCATTTCCTTGCCGACGGTGGTGGGCGTGGCCGTCTGCCCGTGCGTGCGCGAGAGCATGGGCAGATTCGCGTGCGCGTGCGCGAGTTCGGCGAGGGCGTCGTGGAGTTTGAGCGCGGCGGGGAACCACACGTCGGTCACCGCGCCCTTGATGCACAGGGCGTAGGCGAGGTTGTTGACGTCCTCGGAGGTGCACAGAGCATGGACCATTTCGGTCAGGCTGGGAAGGGCGGTGTTCGGCCCGACGACGTCGGGCGCCGCCTCCATCCGGCGTTTGATGAGATATTCCACGGCCTTGACGTCGTGCTTCGTCTCGGCCTCGATGGCGGCGTGCTCGGCTATCTCCGCTTCGCCGAACTTTTGGGGGATCGCCCGCAGGTAGGCGACGTCGGCCTCGGAGACGACGGGGGCTCCCGGGAACACCTCGTTCTGCGAAAGGAAGATGAGCCATTCCACCTCGACGGCGATTCTGGCGCGGTTGAGCGCGGCCTCGGAGAGGAAGGCGGTGAGCGGGGCAACGGTTTCGCGGTAACGGCCGTCCAAGGGCCCGAGCGTAATCATGGCGTCATTCTCCCACGGATGGCGGGGCGGCGTGTGGACGGCGGGCGGTTGCCCGTGTGGATGGCGGGTGGTTGGCCGTGTGGATGGCGGGCGGTTGGCCGTGTGGATGGCGGGCGGTTGGCCGTATGGACAGTGAGTCGGTGTATCAACGGCGGGTGGTTGGCCGTGTGGACAGCGAGTCGGCATGCGTGCGACCGTCGAGCCGGCGTGCTGCATTCGTTTGCGCAGTCGGGCGCGGGGCGGCGCTCAGATGTATCGCCGCGCTTCGTCGACGGTTTGCCGCCCGTAGCCGCCGCCGAACAGCGCGGCGTGGACGATGAGGATGTGGAGCCGATGCAGGCCTACGCGCTCGCGCCATCCGTCGGCAAGGGGCGAGGCTTCGTTGTAGGCCGAGTAGATGCGGTCGACGAAGGGCGCGCCGAACACCGTCAGCTGCGCGAGGTCGGATTCGGCGTGCCCGCCGTGGCAGGCGGGGTCGATGAGGACGCCGACGACGTCGTCCCGGCGGTTCCTCGCGCTGCCCGTCTTTTCCGCGATGCCATAGCCTTCGGCGGCTTCCTCCGCGGCGGCGAGCCCTTCGGCCGCGAGTTCCGCCGATTCGCGCGAGGCCCACATGACGTTTCCCGCCCACAGGTCGCCGTGGAGGAGGGCCGCGTCCGCGCCGACGGACGCGGGCTGCGGCGCGTCGAATTCGCCGTCGTTCAGGCGTTCCGCCAAACGTTCGAGGACGGCCGTGCCTTCTGCGCCGATGGATCCGTTTCGTCGGGCGTCAGCGAGGTAGGGCAGGAGCCTGTCTTGCGCATAGAACTCGCCGAAGCGGCGGGAGAGGCCGGGTCCGACGAGGGGTAGGGCGGCTGCGCCCATGACGCCGTCGCTCGCGGAGCCGTCGGCGTTGACAAGATCGGCGGGCGCCTGGCCGAACACCCTCGACCCCTCGGGGCAGAAGGCGTGGGTGGCGGCGAGCCGGCGGCCGAATTCCTCCGCCGCTGCGGGGGAGGCTGTGACGGCGGAAAGCCTTGCCGTGTCGAGGCTCGTGGCTGCTGCGCGGAGGAGACGCACGACCGGTGCACCGCCGGCTCGGGCGGCGCGCGCCAGATCGGGGAAGCACTCGGACTTCAGGGGGCAGGA
>NZ_DBHHEV010000002.1:41737-51048 GCF_057238965.1 Peptidiphaga sp. | reverse complement strand
CCTCCGCGGCTGTCGCCTGCTTGCTCGCGCGTTTGGTGAAGCTCGCATTCATAATCTGGCCACTCTACTCGCTCCGATTGAAGGGCGGGGTTTGGACCCAGGGAACAGTATTGGCGGGAGGCGCTCCATGCCAACGCCTCCCGCCAAATGCCACCGTCGAAGTGTCAAGCGGCGAAGGGAACAAACCGCTTGAGCCGGGCGGCAACGCTTGCTTGTCTGCGCACGCCACCACCTTTCTTCGTCGGCTCACTGCACACAACACAGTCATCGCGTCTGCTGAACTGGCAAGCGCTGACCGTTAGGATCGCTTGCCCGTCCTGCTGACACCATCTATACAACCCTCCTATCCTTAGGCGGTCATGAGTTAATCCTGGGAAACCCCGGGGAAGCTTATGGTGCGGGTGGCGTCTTAGAGTGCCTGTGTTGCAACCCTCGGTGTGCTCGGCAGGGCTCCCTAGGGCGTTCGTTGCGGCATCCGAGCGGGCGGCAATGGTGTCAACCGCCCAGGGCCCCGCGTGGATTGCGGTTCGCGGCGGGTCCGGGGCAGTGCCAAGGCGCGCTTGCCGACTTTCTGACGGTCGGGCCGGCACTCGGGTGTGCGTATCGGTTTCCGGAACGCTCGAGACGTCCCTCGATGTGCCCGGGTCGACATTGAGGCCGAGCCTCCTTTGTGCTGGCTTTCGATTTTGCCTTTTGAAATTTCACGACGTTTGTATCTAAATCACTTTTAAATATCAGTCTAAGTCCAGACAACTCACAAACGTCAACGGGGAAATGGCGTGATTGGGGACCAGAGTCCTTTCTCTCTTTTCTATTGCCAAAGCCGTCGAGTTTGGGAAGACTTGTGTCACCACGCGACTACGAGAGAAGGGAAAGTTGTGGCTCAATTAGTTGTAGAACCAGAGAAACTCGAAACTGCTGCGCAGCATTCCGACGACGCTGCTGAGAAAAACTCCGAACTGAAGGTCGCCGACGACCTGTCGAAGGTGGGCGACGCCGTTCGAGGCGGCGACTCCGGTAATGCTGCCGCCAAAGCGGGAGAGCAGGTTGACACGCTGTCGAAGCGTCTGGGCGATGGACTGAAAGCGTTCAGCGAGGCGGTTCGAGCGGCGAAGAACGAATATGGCGAGACTGACTATTCGACGAGCATTGATTTCAAGGGCTTCAGCAACGCGATCGAAGGGAAGAAGTGATGGCGGTATTCACGTGGGGAACAATCAAAGACTGGAATGGCGACGATCTAAACGACACTTTACGCGGTCTGGCAGAAGATCGAAGGAAGGCCATGGACGTCCACGACAGCATCGGTGGCATTGATGTGAAGTCCGGGTGGGAAGGCCAAGGCGCCCGCGCAGCAGGCGATGCGCTGGGCAGGCTCAAAGACAGTTGTGCCCACCACCTAGGGTTAATCGGCGACCTCATAGAAGCGACGTCGGCTGCGCAAGACGGCGTCAACGAGGTGAAAACTATGGTTGCTGATGCACTTGCTATGGCCGCGGAAAATAAGCTGATCATTTATGAGGACGGAAGTGTGCAAGCGACTCTTGAAGGTGCTGGTCCATCCCTGCCGCAAGATGAAATAGCCAATAATCTAAAGAAGGTGGCGGAATGTGCGGACTTGATTCGACGGGCGTTGAAGAAGGCTGCAGAGGTCGATAGCGCATACACGAGTGCCCTGGCTGCCGTATCTGAAGGAAGAGACTCCGATCCAGAGGGATTCGACGACCTTACCCCGGGGCTTTCCAACCTCCCGAAGGAGGGAGCGAGCACTGAAGAAGTTGCGGCATGGTGGCGCTCGTTGACAGAAAAAGAACGGCAAGCGATTCTTAAAAGAGCTAAAGACGAGGTTGCTGAGGGACACGGCCACGACGGAAAGTATGCGGCGCTGGGCAATCTGGATGGCATCATGCCGTCAGCTCGCGCAGAGATCAATGAGGCCAGATTCCGCAAAGATTTCGAAAAGGTGGAAGGTCTTAAGAAGAGGAAACAGGAGATTCTCGACAAAGCTGCAGAAAGAGGAAAGAATATATCTAGAGTTAGTCAAGACCTTTACGGATCTCCGATAATCAACCTTACCGACGATGAACTTAAAGAAATTGAATCAATTGACGCGCAATGTGGTGAGCTAGAGCCTATAAACGACACTTTGAAGAAAAAATACGGAGACGGGCCAGATGGTCAAACGCATTTGTATTTGTATGATCCTGCCAATGGACAGCCGGGGCACGAAATGACACATGCCGCAGTGGTTGTCGGCGACTTGGAGAATGCGGACCATGTGGCAACGTATGTTCCGGGAAAAGACACCACTGTTCAGAAGAGTCTCGGTGGAATGACGGACCAAATGGCCCAACTCAAGGAGCGAAGCGAAGCGGTGGCCGATGGCAAGAGCGTTGCAACAATTGCGTATATAGGCTACGACTGTCCGCAGACTTTCGGCGAGGCGAGGGAACTGGAACGAGCGCAGACTGGAGGGCAGGCATTGACGAAACATCTGGAGGGGATCGCAAATGTTCGGGCAATGGAAGGGAAAGGCCTTCATCAGTCTGTTATAGGACACTCGTTCGGAACGACCACATCGTCTTATGGCGTAAAAGATGCCGGGGCGGGCGTGGTCCAAGATTATGCAGTGATGGGCTCGCCGGGTGTCGCTGGAACGGCAGGTGATATGAATGTTCCTGAAGGACATGCCTACGCCATGGGTTTCGACAGACGCTCCGACGATGAAACAAAGGGCTCCTTACTTACTTTACTTTTTGGAGGAAAGGACCCTATGATAGCTTATGATGAGGTTTTGGGGGCTCCCAACGGGTTTGATCCGGAACCGGAACGCGGGGGAAATTTCGTGAGTCTTGATCCGGGAACGCCAAAAGGGAACGTAGGTAGCGCTCATAGCGCTTATTTGACTGATGGAAGTACGGCTCAAGCGAAACTGGCGGATATAGTCGCCGGAAAGCAGCTAAAGGAATAGTTTGAGCTCGTTTTCGGAATGTGGTGCCGGTCTTTCGGCTTCCGCTGCGAAAGGTTCGTCCTACATGCGGAAATGCCTTTGGAACTAGGAGTCACCATGAACTACGGATTGTGACGTTTACCGGGCGTCCTGAGCGCGCTGAAGACGGTAGGGCGTCACATGTCCCTCGGACAGGTTCCTGACGGACCGTTCATGTGATGGCTAGTTAATCTCTCGGTCGGTTTACATTTGGCAAGCCTTAAACATCAGCCGCCCCCATTTGTCAATGGGGGCGGCTGATTTGGGGAGCGGGGTCCTTTTCCCCCGCTGCGATTGAGGAAATACCTGGTGTGAGGAAAACTGGCTGGCATACTGACCAATGATCAGAAGGGGGAGATGTGTCCGAACTCCAAGTTGAACCCGCCAGCCTCGAGGCTGCCGCTGGCCACTCTGACGAAGCTGCCCAGAGCAGCGCCAACTTGAATATCAGCGACGGCATGGCTGGTGTTGATCCTGCCATGAAAGGAAGTGCCTCCGGAGCTGCGGCCGGGGGCGCCGCCAGCCAGGTTGATTCGATTTCGGCAAAGATGACTCAGGGTCTGAATGCTTTTGCCGATGCCCTTCGATCCGCCAAAGAGGAATACAGTCAAACTGACGATTCTACGAAGGTAGATTTCACTCGCTTCAAGAGTGCGATGGAGGGGGGAAATAAGTGACAGGCACAGGCTTGAGCTGGGCAACTATTAAGGAATGGAAAAGCTCTGGACTGGTCCCAGTTGTCGAAGACCTTATAGAAGAGCGGCGGACGGCAATGGCTGTCCACGACAGTATTGCGTCTATCGACGTCACCTCTAATTGGAAAGGCTCTGGTGCCTCGTCGGCTCAGGATGCTCTAGGCGAGCTTAAGGAGACTTGCGCCCATCACTTGGGTTTGATCGGCGAACTTCTTTCCGCAACGGGTGTAGCGCAAGACGGCGTCGGCGAAGTGGAAAAGCTAGTTGCCGAAGCTGAGACTTTCGCTTTTTCGTGGGGATTAGTTATCGATGAAATGGGGCAGGTCCGTGGTTCGAGCGATACTATGACCCCGGCCGAACTTCACGTGATCTATGAATGCTCAATTAAAGTGAAGGAAGCTTGTGACAGGGCTTCTGAAACAGATGCCGAATACTCAAGAGCCTTGAACGATGTTTCGGAGGGTAAGGATGCAAATCCAGAGAGTTTTGACGACTCTACACCAGGTCTGCCAGATTTGCCGAAAGAAGGTGCCAGCACGGAAGAGATCGCTGCCTGGTGGTATTCGTTAAGCAACCGAGAACGCGCGGATATAGCGGATAAAGCGGTTAAGGATATCGAAGCTGGCCGTCCGTCGAAATATGAAGCCCTTGGCAATATGGACGGTATTGACGCAAGCACGCGCAACCAAATTAATAGAGCGCGACTTGATAGAGACATAGAGTCTCTTAAAAAGAGAAAAAGTGAAATAATTTCTAAGGCATCTGCTTCAGACATTCCTTCAAATAAACTTTTCAATCCTCAGGAATTAAATGATATAGATCAACGACTTAAAGAAGCCGAAGGGATAAAAGCGGCCTTAGACTACCCAGAAGATAAGTCTGTACCTCCTGAAGTTGGTTTGTACTTTTACGAACCGGGAACTGGAGAAGATGGACACGAGGCCACACACGCCGCATTGGTCGTGGGTGACATAGATAACGCCGATAACGTCACTACTTATGTTCCGGGAATGACCACGTCTGTCGAGGGAGAGGGAAGCACAGGTTTAGTCAACGAAATGAGGGGGCTAAAGGCTCGGGCCGAAGCTGAGGGCAAGGGCGGCGTCGCTGCTATCGCTTGGGTGGGTTATGATGCTCCTCCGGCACCATGGACTGGTGATACATCTGTTGCGAGTACGCACGATGCCGAACTGGGCGGAAATAGCCTTGCAAAGCATCTAGAAGGAGTTGAGGACTCGCGCAATGCTTCGGGGCGCCCCGTCCACCAGTCAGTTCTGGGGCACTCCTACGGTTCGACAACATCGTCTTACGGAGTTGCGCAAGTAAGACCAGGTGTTGTGGACGACTACGCCGTGTTTGGCTCACCAGGAGTAAAAGATGCCGCCGCGATGCGTGTTCCCGAAGGGCACAGCTATGCGATGACGTATCTTCCGGGACCGAATGGCGCAGGGGACATTAATAACTCGCTTAATTATTATGTAAGTGATGTTAAAGGGGGCACTGGTGCTTTGGGGATTGATCCGCATGTCCCAGGCTCTGGCTTCAAGATCATGGATCCGGGAGGCTCCGGCGCTAAGCACTCATGGGATGCACATACGCGCTATCTGGATGAAGGAACTCAGGCACAGTCGATTCTTGCCAAAGTCGTGGCGGGCACTGCGGGGTGAGATTCTTGCGGTCCTGGGAGCTTTTGGCCCTTGGTCAAAGACAAAGTCCGAAGGCCGGTGGCGACTGGATTCCGCCGGTTTGCGTCATGAGGGTACGAGCCGTTGGAGCTTGGTTGTCAAAGTTCGAGCCATCGAGACTCAGCTATCGGAGTCCGAGTTGTGACGGAACCCTAAACGCAAAGGAGGGAGAGTAGCATGTTCGAAGTCGGACGGCCCTTTTATGACGGTTTGAAGCCGTTTGGCGAGCGGGAAGACGTCGATTCCGCCCGGCGCGGGTTGGCGGACGCGCTGGCCCGCGCACGAGAGCGCATCGACGACCTGCTCGGGCCGCGCCAATGGACCTGGATCGACTCCCCGGCCGAGAAAGCAGGACCGTGCCACGTCGGCGACGACCGCGGCGGAATCGACTTCTCCCGCCAAGGAATGACGATGGGCGTTCCGCGCAGCGTATTCGGCGAGCTCGTCGACATCGTGCGCGAAGAGGTCGGCCCGCTCGGCTTCACGGAAACCGTCGACATCTCCGCCGACGAAACCGGCGAGGTCAACCTGTTCAACGTCGACGACGGAGGTTACGTCGGAATCGTCCTATCCGGCGGCACCCGCGCCTTCTCCATGCGCTACACCACCGGATGCCGCCCGTTTCCCAAGGACCGCCCATTTCCCGAGGACGCCCCCGCTGCAAACGTCGGCCGCGCCGAAGCCCAGGCATCCGGTGCGCGTGGAAGCATTGGGGCCGATTCGGACGGTGTCGATGCCCTCAATCCGGGGCGGCCGGGAGGCGCGGATCGGCGGCTCGGGAACGCCGAGTCGTTCGGAGCAAACGCCGGGGAGCCGAAGGTTGGACGGCACAGCGAGGCTGCCGGGGAGTTCGGGAGTGCTGGCCGACGTCGGCAGGGGCGTCATCGCGCTAGCCTTCGGAATGGCGGCGACCCAGCTGTGCGGGACGGCGGCGATTCGGCCCAAGGGGTCACGCGCGGCGGTCGCCAAATGACGCACACCCGAGCGGAGCTGAGCGGCCAAGTCGAGCCACTGGTTCAAGCGACGCCGCACACCCAAGACGAACCGGCGCAAAGCTGGAGAATTCAAGGCGAGGCTGCCTCGCCGGACGGGAAACCCACGTCGACCGCTCCCGATGCGACTGAACCGAAACGGGATGCGCGGGACGGTTGGACCTCGCGCTGGCCTATGGTCGACGACTGACGCGGTTGGCCGGGGCTTTCCTGTAGGAGCCACGGCCAACCGCGTCAGAGGCCAACCGCATCAGAATCGGTGGCCGCCGTGTGCGAAACTCATGTGGCCGCCTTGCGTAAAGCTTGAGTCGCCTTGCGCAAAGCCTGAGTGGCCTCCGCATGAGGGAGGCGACCCGGATTTGAAGCTGCGAGGGGCTTTGCCCCCGGGCGGCTTCCGCCTGTGGGAGACCGTCCGCCTATCGGATACCGTCTGCCTGCGGAAGGCCGCCCCTCTTGGCGAGACGATCCGGCTTGGCGTCGGCCGATTGCAGATCGGCCGACGCCAAGCGGCGGGAGGACGCCGTCGGCAGGGTCACTGCCACGTCGCCGTCGTCGGGTCGACGCCGTTTGCCCTCGCATTCTCGTCGATGATCGACTTCAGCCAGTCGGTGAGGCCGGGCTCGATCTTGTCGTAGTACTGGCGGAACCGGTCGTCCATGACGTACCCGCGCGCGATGAGCACGTGCTTGGAATGCGTCACGTCAAACCATGTGCCGAGCGAAGCGCGGTGGGCCTCAGCGAGCTCATTCGCCCGATCCGAGCCGGGCTCGACGCCGTCGCGCTTGGCCTCCGCCAGAGACTGTTCGAGGGCTTGGGTGTCTCTGCCGACTCTGAACCAGTCCTCCGGCGTCATCTTCGCCTTGACGGCCTCGGACTGGCGCCATTCCGGGGTGTCGCCCCACTTGGCCTGAGCTTCCTCTTGCCACGCAGGATCCCAGCCGCCGAAGTGTTCCGCCTTCTGGGCGGGGTCGAGATTCGTTCCCATCTTCATCGTCTCCATAATGTGGTCTACTGCGGAGACTTTCTGCCGCAGATGGGAGATGCGTTCGAGGAGCAGTTCGCGTTGCCTGGCCAGGTGCGCGAGCTCGTCCAGGCCCGGATCGTCGAGCAGCTCGGCGATCTGCGCCAGCGCCATGCCGGTTTCCCGGTACAGACACACGCGCTGGATGCGCTCCACGTCCTCCCGGGTGTACAGCCTGTAGCCGGACCACGAACGCCAGCTCGGCGCCACCAGGCCGATTTCGTCCCAGTGGTGGAGCGTGCGAACGCTGACGCCTACAAGGTCGGCGACCTGGCCCACGGTCAGCTCCTGCATGTTCTCTCCCATGGCTCTAGCTTCCAACCTCACGTCGCGTGAGGGTCAAACGCGGCGCGAAAACGGCGAAAGGGGCGTGTCTCGGCTTGGGGTTGCGGCGGCCGCGGGAAGGGTGCGGCCCCGCGGATGGCGGAGCATGACCGCGAGAAGCCGGAAGTTGCGACGGACTGCGACCTGGCGGGGTGCGGCCGCGAGAGGCCGAAAGCGACGCCCAGAAGGCACGCGCCGGAGACCTAGCGCCGCCGGTACTCCTCCGGGAGCATCGCGTCGGTGAAGGTGTTGAACAAGGACAGGAGGGCTCCGCCCATAATCGCCGCTGCCCAGGTGGACACGGTCACGCCTATGTCGAACCCGACGGTGAGGGCTGCGGTGAGCTTGAGCATTGCGGCGTTGACTATCAAGAAGAACAGGCCCAACGTGAGAATGTACAGCGGTATCGACAAGAACACCAGAATCGGGCGGACCAGGCAATTGATGACGCCGAGGACCGCCCCCGCCGCCAAAAAGTAGAGGGCGATGTCTCGATTGTTGCCCAAGCCGTGCTGGCTGATGCCCGGCACAAAAAGCACACATAGCCACAGGCCGAGGGCGTTGATTGCTGCGCGAACTAGGTATCTCATGCCGCAACTCTAAGGCCGAGCGCTGGAATTTGCCTGGGTCGTCGGTTCGATTGCGCCCTCCGCCGACCCCCGTCGAAAGGCAGTTCGCATTGCACCCGTCGAAAGGCGCCTGGGTTGCCTTGTCGAAGGGCGACTCGTGTCGCCGCCGTTGAAAGGCGCCTGCGTTGCCTCGTCGAAGGGCCGTTCACATTCCTCTGTTGAATACCCGCTCGCATTCCCCCTGTCGAATAACCGCTCGCATTGCGCCGCCCGCGCGGGGCACACTAGATGCATGAGCAAGCAGCAGTGGTTCCGCCCAGAGATCCTCGACCTTCCCGCCTACGTGCCCGGTAAGAAGGGCGGGAACACAGACGTCGTCAAACTCTCGTCCAACGAGAACCCCTTCCCTGCGCTGCCTGCCGTCCAGGCCGCGGTCTCAGCCGCCGTCGGCGACCTCAACAGGTATCCGGACATGTTCGCCACCGGGCTGATCCACGACATTTCGTGGTTTCACAAGTGGGTCGACGACGGCGTCGTCGTCGGCAACGGATCGACTGCGCTCATCGAGAAGATCCTTCAGGCGGTCGTGACGCCGGGCGGCGAGGTCGTGCTTCCCTGGCGCTCCTTCGAGGCGTATCCGATCGCCGTCCAGGCTGCCGGGGGAGCGGCCGTCAAAGTGCCGCTCAACGCCGACGGATCGCACAATCTGCCGGGTCTGCTTTCCGCCGTCACCGAACGCACCCGCGCGCTTTTGCTGTGCAGCCCCAACAACCCGACCGGCGTCGCCCTCAAACACACCGACCTGGCGGGGTTCCTCGCAAAGGTCCCCGAGCGCGTGCCCGTGCTGCTCGACGAGGCGTACATCGACTTCGTCGACATGGACGACGCCGTCCGCTCCGACGAGCTGCTGCGCGAGCACCCAAACCTCATCGTGCTGCGGACCTTCTCCAAAGCCTACGGGCTGGCCGGAATCCGCGTCGGCGATGGACTGGGGCACCCGGAGAGGGTCGCGGGGCTGAGGGCGAGCGGCACGCCC